>CALZIC010000106.1 GCA_945787285.1 uncultured Desulfuromonadales bacterium | reverse complement strand
TATTGGGCAGCGAGGAAAACGCGGTGAATTGGCTGACCTCACCAAATCAAGCACTTGGTCACCGCACCCCTCTGGAGGTTGAAGCAACGCCGAAGGGGCGAGAGAAAATTTTCACAATCCACGGCAGAATTGAGTACGGGGTTTTTTCCTGATATTTACAGTATACAGACTCTATGTTGAGCATCAGAAGGCCGAGACATAAAGGCGCCAATCTGAAAAAATGACAAGGGGCACCTCCCAAAATTTAGGGGCTTTCGAAATTTTTCAGGGTTTCCCACATAATCCTGCAAAATAAGAAAGGCTCGCCCGGGGGACCTGGTTCCAATTGGTTTATTTATCGTGTTGAAAATCCCAGCCTGAAACAGCAAGAGCCTCTGACAATGCCTGTCAGATCAAGTCTGAATTACTACACCTAATGGCGGGAGAGTTCCCCCTGTTAGGCCGCGCTACTTGACCCGCGAGCAGGGTCTCCCCCCCCCTGCGGAAGATGGGCCAGAACTGCACCGATCAAGGGGGAGACATTGAACGTGCGGCAATTTCAGTCCACACCTCGCTAAGGGGCTTGCTGAGAACGTCGATTGTAAGCCAAATTTGAAAGCCATTTTTTGCCCATCGGCGGATGGTTTTCCAATTTCTGCCACAATTCAGGTGGTGCGGGTGAACGGGATGACATTGGCTTGGTTTTTGTCGCCGGTTGCTAGCTTTTGTAATTTCCGTTCCCATCTTTGACTAATTTTCTGCTTCTCCTGGTCGTATTCATAACGGTCATAAACTCCGGTAATGCTTTTGTCCTTATGGTTAAGAACCTGTCCCGCAAGAAAGCGCGGAAAGCCGAGGCGGGTTATTCCTGTGGCGCAAGTTCTTCTAAGGTCGTGCGGGGTAAAGGGGACGTCTGCCAGCAGGGGAAGGTTGCGCTGTATCGCATGGGGTAAGGTATTCAGGTGCATGGGCTTATCCCCTCTTGGGGACTTGAACACAAAGCCATCCGCCCGCGCTCCTAATAGCTTCTTGGCCGTTTCGGTCAAATATACTCGGTGTTCCTGTTTGTTTTTGGTTTTTTCTGCCGGGATGGTCCACCAGTTGCCGTTTATTTCGCTCCACTCTACATTGAGAACTTCGCCGGGCCGCTGGCCCGTCAATAAAATCATTTTTAGGACCCGGCGCACTGGGTCCGTCATATTCGACCCTTCTAGACCTTTCCAGAACTTGCTGATCTCCGCATCCGATAGATATCGATCTTTAGATACCTCTGCGTGAAGTTTTTCGATACCGTTGCAGGGGTTGGTTTGAAGGAGGTCGCGTCCGATTCCGAAATTGAAAATCTTACGAACGAGAGCCAGCATCCGGTTGGAGTGGGTCTTAGCGCCCCTGTCATAGATATCCTCCAACATTAAGACAATGTCACGCTTCGTAATCTCTTTGGCTTTCACTTTGTCAAAGCGAGGCTTAATGTCCTTGTTTATCATTCGCTCATCCTCTTGCCACGAGCGAAGCCGCTTTTTGACTTTGGCGTGTTTCTCCAGATATTCAGCACAGAGGTCATTCATGTAGGGTTCCTTCCGCCTGTCTTCATCTTTCTGCCGATTGAATTCGCCAGGATCAATGTCCTTTTCCAGAAGAGACAACGCATCCTTATACTTCGTGTTGGCATCCTTTAGGGAGACCTCAGGAAATGTTCCCAATGAATACCATTTCCGTTTGCCCTCAAAGGTATAGATGAATTGCCAGGTTTTGGTTCCGCTGGGCATTACGCGAATGGCAAACCCCTTGCCCCCCCTGACAAGATAAGGCTTATCTTTAGGTTTCAAGCTTTTGATCTGATTGACGGTAAAAGAGTTATTCATTGGATTTTTTCTTTCGTGCTACCTTTCGTGCTACCTTTTAGGGGCTGGCTGCAGTTGCGACAAGGTGAATCAGTATGGCTAAAGCTTAGCTGGAAAGTCGTTAATAGTCAAATAGTTATTCGATTTTTTGGGGTATTGTATGAACTCGCCTGGAACAGCCTGAGGCAGTTGTAGTGACAGACTCGAAATCTGTTGTACCGCAAGGTACCGTGGGTTCGAATCCCACCCTCTCCGCCATAATAAGCCCGGTTGCGTAGCGACCGGGCTTTTTTTATTAAAAAAGGCATGGGGTTTGGAACGGACCCGGCGCTGCCGGTGTCCGAAGGGCGGAGGTCGCTCCAGTGAGCGAGGCTGCCCTGCACGGGAGTTGGTCTGACGCTTAAAGGATGGGGAGCGATGGGCCTCTTCTGCAAATTATTTAGCCCGACTGTTTGTGCCGTCGGGTTTTTTATATTTTTTTCTTGATGTTTTTGCTTGGTTTAGAGAAGATTAATGGGTCTTTTCTGTCATTGTGAGGGAGGCGGTGTCCTGCCTGATAAAGTTTGTGCTTGTGCCTGGTGAGTAGCCTTTCCCCAGGGAAGGAGGCGGAATGATGGTTCGCGTGGTTTACAAAAATGGCATTCATGACACGGTCGTTCCGGAGTACCTGGACTACCTTCTTGCGGTTGACAAGATAAAGATGTTTCGACGTTCTGCCGGCTGGGTGTATGTCGGGATAGACGCTGTTCGCGCTACCAGGTGTGACAATTACGGCGGGCCTGAGCGGCGAGGCAGTTACTCGATGATAAGCCGACCCGGGGTTGATGGGGTCGATAATTGAAAAATTTCAACCCTTTGCAGTAGGCGGATATTGACAGGAGGGTGGAGATCCTGTAGAAACCTATCGCGAAGCCTGAATGCTGGTGGCAGTCGCCCCGGCATCGACTGCTTTTTCGATCAAAAAATTCTTTACAGGATGCACCCTCTGGTGTATCTTGCCCCTTCTGCGGAGAGGTGACCGAGAGGCCGAAGGTGCACGATTGGAAATCGTGTGTACCGCAAGGTACCGGGGGTTCGAATCCCCCCCTCTCCGCCAGTCTTTTACATAAATAAGATTCCCCCAGGGGATTCGAAGCGGAGCGAGCGCTGCCAGCGGCAGAAAAGCGGACAGGATGTCCGCGTCAGCGAGCGCAGGGGAGCCGACGCAGGAGCAGGCAGGACGCCTGCGACGCAGTGGGCGAATCCCCCCCTCTCCGCCAGTCTTATTTCATCCTGTCAAGACCTTTGGTCATTGCCGACAGAAGTGACAGCCGGGTCCCGCGCAACGGACGGTCGCGAACTCCGTCAGGCCCGGAAGGGAGCAGCGGTAACGGTCTACCCCGTGTGCCGCGGGGGCGCCTGGCTGTCACTTGTGCCGGCAATCCTTTTTGGTCTTCCTGCTGTGCCATAGCCACCCTACCTGGAGATGCTTGAGATTCATGTCTTATCTGGTATTGGCCCGCAAATGGCGGCCCCAGAACTTTGATGATCTGGTCGGGCAGGAGCACGTCAGCCAGACTCTTGCCAATTCCATAAAAAGCGGGCGGGTTCACCACGCCTTTCTGTTCACCGGCGCGCGCGGTGTCGGCAAGACGTCGGCCGCGCGTATTTTCGCCAAAGCTCTCAACTGCGAAACCGGTATCACCTCCGAGCCGTGCAACGAGTGTCCTTCATGCCTGGAGATTACCGCCGGTCAGGGTCTCGATGTATTCGAGATCGACGGGGCATCCAATACCGGTGTCGACGATGTCCGGGAGCTGCGTGAAAACATTCGTTACCTCCCCAGTCGTTCCCGCTACAAGATCTTCATCATCGATGAGGTTCACATGCTCTCCATCAATGCCTTCAATGCATTGCTGAAGACCCTCGAAGAACCTCCCGGGCATGCCAAGTTCATCTTTGCCACCACTGAACCCCATAAAATCCCCGTAACAATCCTTTCCCGCTGTCAGCGGTTCGATTTCCGAAAAATCCCCCTGCCGAGGGTGACGGCCCGGCTGCGTGAAATTGTCGACGCTGAGCAGATCCGCATCTCCGACCGTTCGCTGGCGCTGGTGGCTCGGCGGGGCGAGGGGAGTATGCGCGATTCCCTGTCGACCATGGACCAGGTGATCGCCTTCTGTGGGGAAGAGGTGTCGGACGACGACGTGCAGGGGCTGCTTGGGATGGTCGATCGCAGGCTCCTCCTTGACAGCCTCGAAGCGGTGCTGGAGCGGGACAGCCGCCGGGCGCTGGAAGTGGTACGGCGTATCGACGACATGGGGCACTCCTTCCGCCAGTTCGGGCTGGAGCTCGTCGAGTTGTTTCGTTCGGTGATTCTTTGCAAGGTGGTCGAGTCTCCGGCCGAGATGCTCGATGTGACCGCCGAAGAGCTGGTCGAACTGCAGCGCCTGGCCCAGGGAGCAGTCCTTGAGGACCTGCAGCGCCACATGACGCTGCTGATGCGCACCGAGGCGGAACTGGTCAACTCGTCCTATCCCCGGCTGGCCATGGAGATGGCCCTGGTTCGGATGACCAACCTGCCGCCGGCTCGGGACGTCGCCACCCTGGTAAAAAAACTTGAGGCTCTTGAGAAACGGTTGGCCGGAACGTCCGGTCTCCCCTCGCCGCCCCCGCCGTCTTCGCCGTCCTTTCCGCCTGAGCCCCCCCCCGTTTCCCCCCCTGGCTCCGAGGTGTCTGAAAGGGCAACCGGTGCTTCGCCAAAAAAGGCTGAAGCCCCGGCTCCCAAGGTTGTTCGCGGAACGGGGTGGCAGGGGCTGGTCGAAACCGTTCGCGCTCAGCGACCCAGTATCGCATCGGTGCTCGAGCACGGGAGTCTGCTGTGTCAGGATCTCCCGGTGGTCGAGATCGGTTTTACCAGCGGTTCGTTTAATCTCGAGCGGATGAGGGATTCCGAAACCCAGCAAGCCCTTGAAGAGATCGCCGCGACCTTTTTCGGCCAGAAGGTGACGATCAAGGTTTCTGCGATCAACGGTAAGGCAGGACAGGCGCCGCCATCGCTGATCGAGGAGCAGCGGGCCAAGGATTCCGATCGCAAAAAGCGGTTGCGCGAGGATGCCCTGGCGCATCCGATGATTCAGGCGGCCGTGTCGGTTTTTGGGGGTGAGATCAAGGAAGTGCGGCCCATCGACAAGGGCTTTGTTTGAAAGCAGTGATCAGTAATCGGTGATTGGTGATTAGTTAAAAGCTCAAAAACCAAGAAAATTCTCGCCCGGGCGGGCGATGAAACAGATGGAGGATATTATGGCCAAGGGTTTAGGGAATATTATGAAGCAGGCCCAGCAGATGCAGCAGAAAATGGCTCGCCTGCAGGAAGAGCTCGGTACGCGGGAAGTTGAAGCCTCCTCCGGCGGGGGGATGGTAACCGCGGTGGTCAACGGCAAGCAGCAGCTTATTTCCCTCAACATCGAAAAGGGCGCCGTAGATCCTGAGGATGTCGAGATGCTTCAGGACCTGGTGGTGGCGGCCGTTAACGAGGCGATCAAGAAAAGCCAGGACATGATGCAGGAGGAGATGGGCAAGATCACCGGCGGAATGAATATCCCCGGCATGTTCTGATGCCGTCTTAGTCTTGAATCAAAAGGGGTGCTCCGCTGCCGTTTCCGGCCGTCGGGGCGCCCCTTTTCTGTTTTTTCGAGTCGCCGCCATCGTTTCCGGTCGGGTGAGGGATGCCCTCCTTGTCTCGGGGGTATCCTAGAAATGCCTTGACATGTCCGAAGCTGTGGCCTTAGGTTGTTTGTCCAGGTTAATGTTGTTTGCTTCTCTGGTGGTGGCTTCAGCGATTCGGGGTTTTATAAAAAAGGTCGAAATACGGCGGCGAAAGCTCATCATTTATACAGGGTAATTGAAAGAGTTTTGGTGTGGTTAAAAAAATAAAACGTCATTTTAAATTATTGGATTTTTAAGGTTTTACATGCTAGACTCCATCCCGTCTTTCGCCCGGCTGGTTGCCGAGCTGGCCAAGTTTCCGGGGATCGGAAAGAAGACCGCCACCCGGTTGGCCTTCTTCATACTCCGGCAATCGGACAGCGAGGCCGAAGCGCTGGCTGGCGCGATCAGAGATCTCAAGGAGAAGATCCGTTTCTGTTCGTCCTGTTTCACCATTACAGAAAGCGAACTCTGTTCGATCTGCAGTGATACCGGTCGCGATGAACTTCTGTTATGCGTGGTCGAGCAGCCCCAGGATCTTATCGCCATTGAGCGCAGCCACTCCTTTGCCGGACGCTACCACGTTCTGCATGGGGCCTTATCCCCCCTCGACGGGGTCGGCCCCGAGGACATCAAGGTGGCCGAGCTCATGACCCGCCTTGAAAAGGGGAGGGTCGAAGAGGTGGTGGTCGCGACCAACTTTACTGTGGAAGGGGAAGCCACAGCATTGTACCTGGCCCGGCTGGTTCGGCCGCTCGGCATCCGGGTAACGCGTCTGGCATACGGAATTCCGCTGGGCAGCGACCTGGAGTATGTCGACGAGGCGACCGTAAACCGGGCGGTGGAAGGACGTCGCGATCTCTGAGTCGCATTGTTTTTTTGGCGACTTCATTTATACTGTTGAATTGTTTGTGCCGAAGCGTCCGCCGCTTCAGGCTCAGCGGGCTGTCGCCGTTTCAGGGCAGGGCCCGCAGGGGAAAGTACAGATCAGATAATCAGTGCCTGACGATTTAGCATTACGAGGGCAATACCAAAGCAAAAAAGGAGAGGTCATGTCACGAAAAATGGTTTGTATTGATGGCTGTTCTGCTGCCGCGCATGTCGCTCATGCGACCAATGAAGTCATTGCGATCTATCCCATTACCCCCTCGTCGGGAATGGGAGAGATCTCCGATGCCAAGAGTGCTGCCGGCCAGAAGAACATCTGGGGGACCATTCCCAAGGTTGTAGAGATGCAGTCCGAAGGTGGCGCCGCTGGTGCTGTCCACGGCTCCCTGCAGGCAGGTGCATTGACCACCACCTTTACCGCTTCCCAGGGTCTGCTGCTGATGATCCCGAACATGTACAAGATTGCCGGTGAGTTGACCCCGACCGTCTTCCATGTATCGGCGCGTGCTGTTGCCGCTCAGGCACTGTCCATTTTCGGCGATCACTCCGACGTTATGGCTTGCCGCCAGACCGGTTGGGCGATGCTCTGCTCCAACAATGTTCAGGAGGTTATGGACTTTGCCCTGATCTCTCAGGCTGCAACTCTGGAGTCCCGTATTCCATTCCTGCACTACTTTGACGGTTTCCGTACTTCCCACGAGATCCAGAAGGTTGAAGAGCTGGATATGAGTGACATGAAGGCGATGATCGACGATGATCTGATCGCTGCCCACCGGAGCCGTTCCATGTCGCCGGATCGCCCGGTTCTGCGTGGTACTGCCCAGAACCCGGATGTTTACTTCCTCGGCCGCGAGTCGGTCAACGTCTACTACGACAAGGTTGGTGGCATCGTTCAGGGGCAGATGGACAAGTTCGCCAAGCTGACCGGTCGTCAGTACAAAGTGGTTGACTATGTCGGTCACCCGCAGGCTGAGCGCGTTGTCGTTATGCAGGGTTCCGGTTGCGAAGCGATGGAAGAGCTGGTCCAACACCTGGCTGATCAGGGCGAGAAGGTTGGTCTGGTCAAAATTCGCTTGTTCCTGCCGTTCCCGATCGAGCAATTCTGTCAGGCTGTCCCGAACAGCGTCAAGAAGATCACCGTCCTCGACCGTACCAAGGAGCCAGGCTCCATTGGCGAGCCGATGTACCAGTCGATCCGTACCGCCATCGGCGAAGGCATGTCTGAAGGCCTGAGCAACTTTGACGGCTACCCGACGATTGTCGGCGGTCGTTACGGCCTCGGTTCCTTCGAGTTCAACGCCGGTATGTGTAAAGCCGTTCTCGACAACATGCTGCAGGATAAGCCGATGAACCATTTCATCGTCGGTTTCGAGGATGATGTTACCAACAAGAGCCTCGACTTCGATGAGAGCTACAAAGTTCCCTTCAGCGGTTACTCGGCGATGTTCTATGG
>CALZIC010000105.1 GCA_945787285.1 uncultured Desulfuromonadales bacterium | reverse complement strand
GGGAGCCGAAAATGACTCCTTTGGTGACCTCAAAACCACTCTCTTGAAGAATTCCCAGGTAAGTTTCTACTATTTCTCTGATTCTCTGATCAACCATTCAAGAACCCCTTTGAAATTTTTAATTTCATCACGAGCTTCAACGGTTTTTGGCGGTGGGGTCATGTTGTCGGGATATCGCCCCTCGATATTGTATGCGTTTACCTGGGCGAGCAGATCCAATTGTGTTTGATTTGGAACGAGGCTAGTTTTCTGGATCAGTCGCACCAGGTTGTGGATGGGCGGAGCCAGGTCTTCGGTATCCCGGCAACCTTAGCCCTTAAGGATTTTTTCTATGGCCAGATGGGCGAAAAAAAGACCTTGTCGGGGGCGACCGGACACCACAAGTTCATTGGCTACTTGCCAGTCTTCTCGACCACCCTCGATCCAGAAGTTTACTTGTTTTGTAATGTCAACCACGAAGGTCTTTCCCATTGCGTTTAATGATAAAATAGATTAACACACCCCGGCAAATCTTCAATACATGGACGTGTTAGGGGCTCTACTGCTTTACCATTAAAACCATTGATAGTCGAAGGGCTTTGACTTGTGAGATGGTGAGCGTTTGTCCTTAAAGCGCTGGAGCAACCGCGTCCCCTCCTGGCGGCAACGGGCCTTTTGTATTTTGGGCGCTCAGATGGCTGATCTTGTTAAGATTTAGAGGCTTGTCTCCTTTTCTTGAGATTCTTCCTGGAAACCAGATCAGAACCGGCTATTCCATCATTTCCACCACAAGCTCAATTCCTTGCAAAGCCTGGCCCGTACGAACCCGTACCGAACTGTCTCGACTTCGCGAAATTCGTCCGTAGAGTTCACCCGGCGCCGGAGCGCCACCCAGATTATTTCGGGCCGCAAGATAATAGATCCCCCCTTTAGGAAAGGAGAGAACAAAGCGGCCGTCGGCCGTCGAGGGTTGAGAGACATAGAGGGGCCGGTTGAGCATCATCGGGTCAGGATAAAGCAGCACGCGAACACCAGACACAGGGCTTCCGCCGGCATCAAGGATTCGACCGCCGATACTGGTCTGACCGAAAAGGGTATCGGCTAGGCGGGCCACCTTTTCCGGCACCTCAACCATAGCGATGGGGATTTTTGTAACCTCACCCTCCTTGACCAGGGGCCCGGCGAAACTTTCACTGCGCCGCTTGCGGGCGACCAGATAGTAAGTCCCGGGTGGCAGGGGAGCCTCGACATAACCATTATCGTCAGAAGGTGCAGTCATCCCCAGACCCATTCCTTTGAGCTGAGTGTTTAAATCCGTGTAGATCTGGAGCACCGCCCCGGCCAGGGGCTTGCCTTCATAGGTCAGCTGCCCTAAAACGCCTGTTTTTACCTTTGGGTCCCACTGGGGAGACGGCGGTTGCCGCTCAACCAGGGACAGGTTCATGCCCTCAATTCCGCCCTCGGGAACCGTCACCGGGTTTCGGCCGTAAAAGCAATAAAGATCATTCCCTTCGGCAATGAAATAGTAGGCTCCCGGCTTAAGTTGAAACTCGAAGAGCCCGTCGCCCGTGGACGGCGACGAAGAGTAGGGGGGCTCTGCGCCCAGTGACGGGCTGGCTACCGGCCAGGCCAGGACCTTAACCCCGGCAACCGGCGTTTTCTGCGTACCGACCGTCACCTTGCCGGCCACCGGCGCAAGGTTTTCGGCGCTGGCCGAGATTACCTGCAGAGCCAGAAAAATGGATATCAGTAGTGGCGAAATCATCTTTTTTGGTATCATTCTTCTTCCCGTCAGAATCTGGTTTGACATAAAAAGGCCAGCGCTTATTGTAAGTTAATCCCGGCCTTGAACGCCACAAAAATCCCCAGCCAGATCCAAGTCGCGATACCTTCTGGTTAGCCTTTCATTCCTGTGGGGCATTTATGTATCTTGTGTTTCGCGAAGGTCCACCAATCGTACCGGCGCCCGTGCGGGTGGGAAATCGGTCGTTGGGGCTCTGACGGATGGGAAGGAGAGTTTTTCACATCCTGAGGGACGAGGGGCATGAGCTAGGCCTTCAATGCACCAGAGGATTTTAGCGACGTCATTATTTTGGATTGTGGCGAAGATCCTTTGCTACCGACTTTTTGAAGATGAGCTTATAACTTGCCATGTGCCTTTAAGCACTCGGAAAACTCTTCATAGCTCATCGCTGGTTCAGCAACGCGATCTTCAAAGGCGGCGAGATCTTCGTGATCCTCGCGCAGGGGCTGGCGCTCGGCCTCGTTGACAAGGTCAGAGAGCGAACAGTTGGTAGACGCAGCTTTAAGGCGCAAGGCTTTGTGCAACTCTGGTTCAAAAAATATTGTCAAACGTTTGGAAGGCTCTGCCATAATGGCACCTCCTGCTCACAAAGTAGCATCATGACGTTATGGCGTCAAAATGGCAGGTGGGGAGGTGGACTGCAGGGCGTCACAGAGATTGCATCTGGCGGAAATATAGAAAACAGCATGCCGACGACCTTTGTTTGAAGTGTGCAATTTGATAATACCGCAGGAGTTTGTCAGCTTTTTTCACCGTAGAAGACTGTCGATTTATAGCGGCTGAGTTCTTGGTACCTTCCGGAAAGGGCGGTCAATTCTTCTCTGGTGACCGGGGAGAGGGGCTTTTTCGTGTTGGGCCCCTGGTAGAGATAGCCCGAGGTGGCTTCGCTCCGGAAGACTATGAATTGATAGGAGCCTGATCCTGCCCCCAGAACCACATGGGCTTCATAGCTATCCGGGACCACCTCTGCCATATCCTTCAAGCTGAAGAAATAGCGGTCGTCTTCAAGGTCTTCAAGGTCCTGTGGGTATTTCTGATGCATTGAATGGTACCCGTCAAGGTAGAGGGCCAGCTTTTCGGTCAGCCGATTCGCTATTTGGCGGTCCGGGTTGTTTTTTGCGGGTGGGGTGATTTCCGGTGCGCTTCCAACTGAGGATGTGGAAATGGGCTCCTTCTTTTCCTTGACCGGTTGTTCCTGGTTGGTGCAAGCCGCGGCTAAAAATAGCATTAAAAGTAGAAGGTAAGGGATTGCAAATATATTTCTGATCATTGAAGAAGGCTCCTTGAGGCTTTCGTGGCAAGACATGTTACAAGCAAAATTGGGTTGGGTTCATGGGGTGGCGCCGCCGGTATCCCGACAGCAAGTATGCAAGAAAGGGGCCTGTGCTGAGTTGATTCGTCTTCCTGCTGCTCAATGCTTTGCTCAGGTGCGATTCTTGCTTGGTATCCATCGTTATCGGGAAAATGACAAGACAATGCACATGTGGAATATGATGAATTTAAATACAAAGGTCGGGATTCCCTCCAAAACAGATCAATTTGTCCATTTCCAGGCTGGGGGATCCGCTATCTTCTCGCATCATTGTCGAGCGTTTCCATATTAAATCCTTTCATCAATCGTTGGCATAGATTTCTTTTATCTTTGTGCTGGCCTTTTCTCAAAGGTTGCCTAAGATATAAGATTTGTCTAACAATTCCTACTTCGTAGGGAAACATAATCAACAGTTTCAAGGGGGCTGGAATGGCTCGGACACAATGTTTTCTACTCATCACTAATTCTTTATTTGTCACCTCCCTTTTCATCGGTTGTGCTGCGGGGCCGAAATCGGTTGACCGCCTCGAAAGCGCGGCAACTGCTGAGAAGGTAACGATTTCGGAGCAGCAGAAAAGGCAGGTTAGCGACCCTGCCCAGCAGGCTTTTGACGCTGGAAATTTCCAATTGGCCGTCAAACAATATGCCGAGCAAATGAGAGAGCAGGACGCCCCGGCTGATACCCGCCTGTTCTACGGCATCGCTCTGAACAGGACAGGTCAACACCATGAAGCGATCGAGCAGCTAAAACGACACATGCAGGATGCTGACCCGCGTGGCAGCAACTCACTGCTGGCCCAGACTGAAATCGCCAAGGCCGAACAGGTACTGCAACATCAAAGGGAAGAAGCTGCGCATAAAGCAACCAGAACGGCAAGCAAGCAGGCTGTTCTTGGGAAACTGGGCGATTCAATTGATCGCAACTGGCAGCATTTGCAGCAACAGCTGGCAAGTCGTCCCGCAACAATCACCGAACCTCTTACCGGGACGGAGTTGATCCTGGTCACCGGTGGCTGTTACCAGATGGGCGACCTGTTCGGAGACGGGCGAACGGACGAACAACCTGTTCACGAAGTCTGTGTCGGTGATTTTTACCTCGGCAAGTACGAGGTGACCCAAAGGCAGTGGCAGCAGGTTATGGGCTACAATCCTTCCGAATTTCAACAGGGCGACAACTATCCGGTCGAAAGCGTCAGCTGGCAGGAGGTTGTTGAGTTCACTGCAACCCTGTCCGGCAGCAATGGAAAATTCCGCCTGCCAACTGAAGCCGAGTGGGAATACGCTTCCCGTAGTGGTGGCAAAAAACAGAAGTTCAGCGGCGGGGCCAACGCCGACCAGTTTGCCTGGCACGAAGACAACTCCGGCGATAAACCAAAGCCGGTGGGCCAGAAGCAGCCGAACGGGCTAGGCCTTTACGACATGTCGGGCAACCTTTTTGAATGGTGCCTCGATCGCTACGCCAGAGACTATTACCAGACCAGCCCGGTACAGAATCCGCGTGGAGCAGACCGCGGCAACGAACGGGTCCGCCGTGGTGGGAGCTGGAGCAATGAACCTTCTTTCAGCCGCACCAGCGAGCGCAGAAAAGGAGAAGAAACGGTCTTGCGTCACCCGCGCACCGGCTTCAGGTTGGCGCTGCCGGTACGATAACAGATCTTTCTCCAAGGAGTTTTCATGCGATACCTTTACGTGATGCTACTGATCCTGCTGCTCTTGCCTGGTTGCCAAAAACAGGAAGAGGCGGGCATGTCCCCAGAGCCGACAGTAAAAGTTACACCGGTCGCCGCCACTGCCCCGGCGGTTCGGAACAGCCTGTTCAAGGTTGCCTTGCCTGCGGAGGGCTTTGAGCTGCCAACCCAGGCGCTGCACAGCTGGCGTCAGCACAGCGGGCAGAAGCCGCAGCTGGTGCTCTTTTCCCTGCACCCCTTTTTGCAACCGGTCCCATCGGCATGCGCAGACCAGGCCAAACGACTGACCCTGGAAGGCAGCGAATCCGACCTTTACACCAGGGGCAGTTACTACCGTCCCGATCCGGCGATCCTCTCCAAGCAGACGGTTTCGGCCGCCATCAACGCCGAACTTTTTTCTGCCATCACCTGGGTCTTTCCCTCCCCCCAGCCGATCGAAAGTATGAATCTCGAAGATTTCCGCCAGCAGGCGGTTGAAGCCGGTTTCTTCAGCGCCGAAGAAGCCGCTACCATGACCATTGCAGACCTGCAGCTCACAGGCAGCGTACGCGGCACCCCCATAACCGTGGTTCATCCCACTCAGTTGCCGGAGATAAAAAGCCCGCTGATCCTGCACATCGACCTCAGTTACTTCAAGGGTCTGTTCCGCGATGGCGTCAAGACCCCGGTCTACGACTTGTTGCACGATACAGCCGTCGGACTGCGGCAAACCGGCTGGGAGCCCTTGGAAACCACCCTTTCCTACAGCACAGAGGAGGGTGAGCTCTCACTCGACACCCGCTTTTTGATCGAAGACCTAAAGGCGCTGATAAGAGATCCGGCAGTGCTCGACGGAGATATGCCCGCTCTCTGGCAACTGCGGGCCGACGCTATGGCATCGCGAATTATTGCCCAGAACGCATCGGCACTCGAATACTACCAGCAGGCCAATCAACTGGCCCCAGAGCAAGCATCGTCCCACTTCGACCTGTACCGACTCAACAACCGAATCGGCAACATGTCGCAAGCCCTCGAACACCTGCAACAGGCGGTTAAGCTCGACAAAGCTTACGGACTGGCCTACTTCGAGCAACTGCAGCCGGCCCTGCAAAACGGCAACCTTGCCGAAGCGGACCGGTATCATACAAAAATCATTGCCACGGCTCCCCAGAACCCGTTCTTCCTGCTGCAATACATTGAACTCTTACTCAGTCAAAACCGCATCGCAGAAGCGCTCAACCACCTCGAAATGTTGGAGCAGGAGAAATGGTCGTTGCACTATCACCCACAGGTCCCGGGGGCGCTGCAGAAGTTAAAGCAGATGGCCGAAGGTACCCAGCATAGCCTGGCAGATTATGTAGAAAAACAGTAATTTCCAAAGAATCGAGAGAACATGCATTCACTGAAACCATCGATAAAACTTATGCTGCTAACCGGGATGCTGACCTTTTCAACAGCGAACCTCTGCATGGCAGAACAGAACCCTCCGGACCATTCATCGCCGGGTGAAGTCGCAACAATGAAACCACCGGTGACGCCAGTCCATGAGGATTTTGAGGCTGAACCGAAAATCTCGCTCTTCCCGCGCATCGGGGATTACCGCCCGGGGGACGAGGACTCAGAACGGCTGTCCTACTGGCTCACCTTTATCAAGCACGTACAGAAAGCCTCGGGAGTCACCCGCGTCGACCGCGACGGCACTCTGAACCGGGTCTACAGCTTTCGCAGCATCAATAGCCTTGACTCGGTAGGCTTTTTCACCCCCTTGCAGGTTGAGCCGAACAACCGCTACAGGGTCTCCTTTCGGATCAAAACCGAACTCCCCAAAGGAGCGTCCGCCGGTGTCGGTGTCATCGAATACGACCGCTTC
The DNA here is from genome assembly GCA_945787285.1 of uncultured Desulfuromonadales bacterium. GTDB lineage: Bacteria > Desulfobacterota > Desulfuromonadia > Desulfuromonadales > Trichloromonadaceae > CALZIC01. The sequence continues at coordinate 2,576 of CALZIC010000105.1, read as the reverse complement.
CACTGGATCGGTGATCAATTTTCTGAATCATTCAGCAAAGAGCACCAGCGAGGGCTTCATGAAGGGGTCAGCGTCAGCGGCAACGTCGATTGGCAGTCGCATTCCTTCGTTTTTCGCACCGGCCCCGAAACCGGCATGATCCACCTGATTTTCTATCGCGAAGGGGAGCATGCCCGGTTGCCGGTATTACTGGATGATATTGAGGTGGAAACGGTGCGGGATTAATTTTTAGGGGTTGCATAACCGGGCGGCCTGAATGTCTCCCGCAGTATATTAATCAACAAAAAAGGGCCGCTCGATTGAGCGGCCCTTTTTTCATGTTGGGTTGGGAGGGCATCAAGGGCGCCCCCGCCACCTGCTCGAATCATCCAGCAGGGGGAGCATTGCTGCTCCCCACCACTATCGGATTCATGCCCTGTTTTTTCAACTCTTCTTTTCGAGATTGCCGGTTATTGGGCACCCTGTAAGATATGCCAGCCAGTGCCGGTCGCGCCGGCCGCGCCCGATTCTTTACGGTGGCAGTTCATCGCGTAATTTCTGGTCCGGGTGGCACTGGTGCTCCAGGTTGAGGCCCCCTGGTCGACGCAGTTGTTGATCAGCAGCGCCGGCAGGCCGGTGGCGTGCGGGCTGTGGCACTTGGAGCAGGTGAAGTTGTGGTACTTGTCGGCCACCCCGGCCGGGCTGGTCATCGCCGACGGTGTGTACCAGTCGTTGGCCCCGGCTGCGGTGTCGACCGTAATGGAATCTCCGCAGTTACCGCCAAAACCCCAGCCGGTGCTCCAGGCCACCGGCATGCCGCTGGCCGGAATCCAGCCGGTATCGTAGATCCGTGGTCTCCTGACGCTGCCCTTAAGTGGCGCAGCCCCGCAGTTTTCCCAGCCGAGATCCTGGCCGTTGCGGTTGCCGCGGAACTTCTGCGCACCCATATGCTCCCACTTATGGCCGCTGTTTCCCGGGTCGAACAAGTCTGCGCTGTTGCTGTTGCGGGTGCCGCCGAGGGCGGCGAAACCGTGGCCGTTATTACCGCGCCACATGTTCTGCTGCGAGACGCTGTTGGTGTAGAAATCCATGGCGTCGATCTGGCTGTTGGTCGAGCCGCCATGGCAGAGGCTGCAGAGCCCGGCGGAGTCATCCGGGATGAAACCGGCCGTGTAATTGTGGCTGGCGTCGGTCATACCGCTGTTGCGGTCGATGAAATAACCACCCTTATGGGTTGCGGTATAAAGTGCCCGCGGCGCGTAGAAGTCTCCGCTTCCACTACTATTTTCCACCAGACGGGTGGTGTTGCTCTGCCCGCTTTCTGGCGGTATGTCGGTCGGGTACGGGTTGCTGCGCCAGGTGCCGCGCAGGAACGGCCGTCCGGTAGCGGTTTCATTGGTGACGTCGTCGGTCAGCACCGCCCGGTTCATGTCGTGAACATCGTGACAGTAGCTGCAGCGGATATCGGTCGGCACCTCCTGAGCCGCCGCCACCACAGTGTTTTTGCTGTTATTGGTGCCGCTCCAGTTGATGGCGGTCTTGACACTGGAAACCTGCTTGGCGGGGTCAAAGTTGACCGAGTGCACCGAGGTGATCTGGCGACTGAGCGTTCCGATATTGGAATATGCGTCACGCCGGTAATAGCCCGTCCCGTCGTTGGCGACCCAGGCCCCGGTTGGCGTCGTATGCCCTGTATCAGTGTAGAGCCAACCGAAATTGTGCGCGGTGGTTGTGGACTGAGCGGTGATGCCACCGGTCGGCGCCCGTGGTGCCATGGCAGTCCCGGTCCCGGCGGTGGCGCCGTTGTAGTCAGGCCAGGTGGCGCCGTCGGCGTCGTAGTTGTAGCCCCACTCGTTGACCTCGGGATCGGTGCCGTGGCAGTTCCAGCACATTTCAGCTTCGCTGTTGCCGCTTGCGACTGTACCACCCAGGTGGATCGCCCCGGTAATCGGGAATTCCAGCCCAAGTTTGGTCTGCATGTTTTCACCGTTGAGTGGGCTGGTGATGTTGCCGGTCGCCGTCCAACTGGTCGGCGGTAGCGGGATATCGACAATGCCGGCCCCGGAGCTGTGGTAGGGGTGACACTTCTGACATTGGGCATTCCAGTCGGTAGACGCATTGAAGGTTTCAGCCTTCGCGGACTTCAGGTGCGATCCGTAGCCGCTGGCGGCCATGCCGGCGCCACCGTTGTTCGGATCGACCACCGTCGGGCCGAGGTACGGCGACTTGTGACAGGCGTCGCAGTTGAGATCACCGGCCGTATACCAGAGGTTGGTCGTGTAGTCACCCTCGTGACAGGTGTTGGTGCAGTTGCTGTTGCCGTCGTCCCAGGTGACGTTGGTGGCGAAGTCGGTATCAAAATCGACATGACCATCATGGTCCCCGGTATTGGCGCCGGCACCGTGACAGCTCTGGCACTTGTCGATAAAGGTTGCAGCCATCATAGATCCGGACATATGGCGGGCGTGGCCGTCGTTGGCCGCCAGAATCGGCGCAGCATCATCCAACAGGCCGGAATCGACGCCGTCGTTGTGACAGATGGTGCAGGTCGCCGGCTGGTTGTTGTTGTTCCAGACCGGGGTGGTCACATTGTAATG
>CALZIC010000104.1 GCA_945787285.1 uncultured Desulfuromonadales bacterium | reverse complement strand
GAAAGCCATGCCGTTCTTCCCTATGAGCAGTACCTGTCGCGCTTTCCGGCCTACCTGCAGCAGGGGGATATGGAAAGCAACGGCAAGCGGGTCACCTTGGACGGCCAAAAGGTCGATTATGCCACCGGGCCGATCATCTGGGGCGAGCCCGGCACCAACGGCCAGCACGCTTTTTACCAGTTGGTCCACCAGGGCACGAGGCTGGTGCCCTGCGACTTTATCGCCGGGGCGCGCAGCCTGAACCCGCTGGGAAAGCACCACCCGATTTTTCTGTCCAATTTTTTCGCCCAGACCGAAGCGCTGATGAAGGGCAAGACCGAAGCGGAAGCCCGCAGCGAACTCGAGGCCGCAGGCTTCAGCGGGGCCGAACTCGAATCCCTGCTGCCGCACAAGGTTTTCCCCGGAAACAAGCCGACCAATTCGCTTCTTTACCGCACCCTGACCCCGCGTACCCTCGGTTCGCTGATCGCCCTTTATGAACACAAGATTTTCGTGCAGGGGGTGATCTGGCATATCAATTCCTTCGACCAGTGGGGGGTGGAGCTCGGAAAGCAGTTGGCGAAATCGATTCTACCCGAGCTGGAAACCAATATGCTGGTGTCAGGCCACGATTGCTCGACAAACGGTCTGATCAACTGCTATAAACTGTTTCGCTATTAGGTTGACCCGGCGCAGGCGTAACGGTTTTTTGACACGAAATTCGAGACGGTCGAGGTTCTTTTTGGCCTGTAACTGATTGAATTTGGATGTTTTAGGGGCATTGCGGCCGGTCTCCTCCTCTGGCTTAAGAATTGCAATCTACCGATCTGCCTGGTTTTTCAAAGGAGGATGGATGTGAAAGGAACTGCCGCTATTTGTTTCCTGTTGACTCTGCTGCTGGCCTGCCCGATGGCCGGGGGGGCTGCACAGGATGGCCCTGAAATTGTGACCTTTAAGGGAAAGGGGAGGTTGGGGACTGTTGACTTTACCCACCGGGAGCATCATGAGCTGGGAGTCGCCTGCTTGATGTGCCATCACACCGGGGTCGAAGCCGGCAAGTGCTCAGGGTGCCACGGGGTAACCGATGAGGCGCCGAGGCTTCAGAACGCCTTTCATCTGCTCTGCACCGGGTGCCACAAGCAGAAAGGGGGGCCCGCCACCTGCGGGGGGTGCCACCTTCTTTTGCAGGAGGACGAACAGTAAGACAAAGGCCGGGAGAATTCCCGGCCTTTGTTTTTCCATAAGGATTAAGTCTTGCGGCAGACAAACCAAGCTCGTATTAGGGATGCGCTGAGGATAAAGAACGAACAGGGGCCCGAAAAAGAATAGGGCCCCGTTTTTCGTTGCCACGAAGCAAAGCCCTGGTTCCCGGACAACGTCATCCGGTAAAAGCTCAGAAAGCCTGAAACAGAAGTGCCCCCCGCCAGGGGAAGCCATTTTTTGCTTACTTTTTGTTGGCGCCTGGACAAAAAGTAAGGCGTCTGGCGGGACGCAACCCGCCGGTTTTGCCCTTGGCAGTTATCACAACCTTGAAACCGCGTTTTTTGCATACATGCTGAATTAGAAACGTTTTTAGCTTTCAGCTCTTCAGCCGTATCCCCTCCTCAGTGAGCTCAATACGCCCCTCCTTGTACAGCCCGCCCACCCCTTTTTTGAAAGCCTTTTTGCTCAGGCCGAGCTGGCCGCGGATCATCTCGGGCGGACTCTGGTCGTGCAACGCAAGGAACCCACTTTTCTTCAACGCCTCCAGAATGGTCTCCCTGGCGTCCTCGATCCCCTCACGCCCAGACCTTCGCAGGGTCACGTCGATTTTGTCGTCCTCGCGGACCTGTTTCACGTAGCCCTTTAGCCGCATCCCGCGGGTGATGCCGCTGCGGATTTCGTCCTGGTACAACAGCCCCAGGTAGCAGTCGTCGATGATCACCTTGGCGCCAAGGTCGGTGAATTCCCAGATCATCAGATTGACTTCCTGCTTTTCATGCAGGTCGATATTTTCGGTCTCCAGGCAGCGGTCGATGTGGGCGGTTGCCACCACTCGCTCGAGGCTGTCGAGGCAGACCCGCACGATGTACTTGCGCCCCACCTGCATGCGCTGCGGCTGTTCGCTGAACGGAACGAGCAGATCTTTGTCGAGTCCCCAGTCGAGAAAGGCGCCGACCTTGCTGACCTCAACGACCTTGAGCAGGCCGAATTCGCCGACCTGCAGTTTCGGCTTGCGCAGGGTTGCGACCAGGCCGCCGGCGGCATTGCGCAGCACGAAAACCTCCAGCGCATCGCCGGTGCGAACTCCGCGCGGCAGTTCCCGTGCGGGGAGCAGGATCTTCCCTTCCGGTGACGCCAGTCGGGCGCCGGTTTCGTCGATGGTGTCGATTTTCAGCGTGTTGATGCGCCCTATCTCGAGCATGGCGGGCCTTTCGCGTTGGAGTGATCTCAATCAGGCGTACGAGCAGACGTATTCGGCGGTGCCTTCTTCGACGGTGATTTCGAAGTACGAATTGGCCGGCACGTCGAACCAGGTCCCGGCGGGAAAACCGATCCAGTCGCCCTGGCCGGCGATTCTCACCTGGCACGCCCCGGCGATGATCTCCATCTTTTCGGCTTGGGCGGTGTCGAATTTATAGGACCCGGCAAAGATCACCCCCAGCGTCTTGCTGGTGCCGTCGGCGAGGGTCAAGGCATGGCTGACGACCTTGCCTTCGAAGTAGGTGTTGGCCTTGCAGGTGACGGTGGCGTTGGTGAATTGCTCCGGGGGCGTATAGCTCATGGTGTCCTCCTCGAAATGTTGATTGAATCCCGTTTTGTTACCATGGAGAGCTTTTCCCCTGCAAGGGAATTATCAAAGAGATTAATTCGTCACCTTGCCTCCAATGCGCAGCAGGAGTATGCTCAAAGTATGGTTAGCGAAAATGCATTTCAAAAGGATCCGATTCAATGATCGATATGTTTGCGGGAATCCTGGTCGCCTGCTGGGACATCCTGGTCGATTCCGCCCCCTATGTCCTTTTCGGGTTTCTGGCAGCAGGGCTGCTCAAGGCCCTGGTCCCCGAAGAGGCTGTCATCCGTCACCTCGGTAAAAGCAGTGCCGGTTCTGTGCTGAAAGCGTCTCTGTTCGGCATCCCCCTGCCGCTCTGCTCCTGCGGGGTGATCCCGGCGGCGATCAGCCTGCGCAAGCAGGGGGCCAGCAAGGGGGCCTCGGCCGCTTTTCTGATCTCGACTCCCGAATCGGGCGTCGATTCGATCGCCATCACCTATGCGCTGCTCGACCCGGTGATGACCGTGGTCCGTCCTGTTTCGGCCTTTATTACCGCCACCGTCGCCGGGTTGATGGTCAACTCCCTTCCGGACGATCCGGTGGAAGAAGCCGCTGCGGAGAGCGGGTGCGGCTGCGACAGTTCCTGCTGTGATGCACCGCAGGAGGGGGCAGAAAAACCCGGCCTGGTCCAACGGATGAAGGACGGCATCGCCTACGCCTTCGGCGACCTGCTCGGCGATATCGGCAAATGGCTCCTGATCGGCATCGGCATTGCCGGGGTCATCTCCTACTTTATCCCCGCCGACTTCTTTGCCCGCTACCTCAGCGGGGAGATCACCTCGTTGCTGGTGATGTTGGCGGTCGGGGTCCCCCTCTATATCTGCGCCAGTGCTTCCACCCCCATCGCGGCGGCGTTGATTCTCAAGGGCCTCTCCCCCGGCGCGGCCCTGGTCTTTCTTCTGGCCGGACCGGCCACCAATGCCGCGACCCTCACTGTGATCGGCTCTTTCTGGGGGCGGCGAGTGACCGGCTTTTACCTGGCCACCATCGCCGTCTGCTCCCTGGTCATGGGCTGGCTGCTCAACCGCTTCTATGCCTTCACCGGTATCGACATTACCCGCTGGGTCAGCGAGGGGAGCCACGAGGAGGCTTCGCCTTTCGGCTGGGTAATGGCGGTGCTGCTGGTGCTGCTGATTGTCAAAAACCTGTTGCCGTCGAAAAAATCCCCCTGCGAGTGCGACCACTAGGGGACCGGCTCCTTTTGGCCCCATAAAAGGTGCCTGTCCCGAAAAAGGCTAGTTTTTGAGCCTTCTTAAGAAAGAACTAATTTGGTGTTGACAAGGCTGTTTTTAATTATTATTTGATTAGTTGAGAAAGAGGGAAATGGTGAAGAGGGGGTTGGATATATAAGTCCGCATTGGATAAGGCCGTGGTGCCTTTTTCTGGCGGGCTTTTTTTGTTCTGCCGGCTGCAAGGATCAATAAGAAAGCCCCTTTAGCCTGGGTGGATACATTTTTCGAATCCAGCTTTTTTCTTTTATCAGGAGGGAGATCCATGTTTCGTAAATTGATTATTCTTTTGCTTGGACTGAGTCTGTTTTTTTCTTCCGTTACCGTGTGGGCAGGGCAGGGGGTTGGGGGAGGGCAGAAGCAATCGTTTATGCTTGAAAAAAGCTGCGACCAACAGATTGCCGGTGTTTTTCCCGATCTCATCCTGACCCTGACAACGCGGCAGAATGTGATCGATCCGGACGACATCGAGGTGATGAAAAAAGCAGTAAACGCTGGGGCGCGAGCGTTTATTCATTATGCCGGTAAAGAAAACAAGAGCGCCCGATTCGAGGCCTTCGCGCTCACCTTGCGGTCGGCTCTGGCGGAGTACCATCAGGCCTGTCAAGCCTCTGCGCCTGGTTTGACGGGGGCCGATGTGCGAGGTGCGGCGATGCATGATCTGCTGGGAAGCCTGTTTGCTTCGGCCGAACAGGCCGGGGTGGCTCCGGATCTGCTTGATTTCGCCATGCTCGGGGCCTTTGCGCGTTTTGAGGAAATGGTGGCTGAGCCTGATATTGAGGCAAAACTGTCAATGGAAGAACGTGAACTGGTTGACCTGCTTTTAATTTTTGCCTCTCGGCAGATAAACTTTCGATCCTGGCTTAAGGAGGATTTGACCTCCAAATTAACTCTCGATATGGATCCTTCGCTCATTCTACCTGAAGATCTCTATGAGCTGAGCGAAAAGATGCTTCAGCAACTTTCGATGAGCTTGGAAGAGGAGCTCTCTGATCGATTGGTTCTTGCGGATGCTCAGCAACTGGTAGGGGCCCAGTTCAACCAGGAAGCCAGGCACGATATGGCTATGGCTCGCCTTTCTTTTAAAATCTTTTACAACCAGGGGCAAAGAGATTCGAGACTTACTCTTCAAACGCTCGCCTCACGCATGGATTCTGTCGGTGGGATCATGGCCGGAATGACCCCGGAAAAGGTAGAGCAGAGCGGTGTGGCCTATAATGGGCTGGCCTACGATTGGGTCCGACCGGAAATGACCTTTTCCTACAGCCCGGTCAATAGTTTGATCGATCGCTTAGTTCAGGTTGGCGGGACTGTGCCGCAAACGCCTGATTTCAACATTTTTGAAGATCCCTACCGAGCTATTTTTGAAGTTGGGCATGACATGTCTCAATCGGACAGCATCTTCCGAAGGGATGAGAGGTTGGCCATCGATCGAACCTTTGGCGTCACGGGCCAAGCACTGACAATGATGGACCGCTTTACCTTGCGCCGGGAGGACCGGAAAAGGCGAATGAATATCATGACTCGACTCAAGGGGGTTCCCGAGGTGGAGAAGGAGGCAATACGGATGTTGTTGACCCCTGCCTTGCTGTAAATCCGAATGTTTCGACTGAGGTTTTCTTAGCAGCACCTGTTTTGCTATTGCGCTTCGATAAATGGAGGAAATCCCATGTTGAGATATGTGAGAGTTGCTTCCCTGATGTTTCTGGTCGTCCTTTTAACCTCACCCGCCGCTGCCCGAACCGGGAAGTTGGATCCTCTAGAACGGGAGAGGAATGTTCTTTTTCACAACCAGGAAAATGTTCAACAAACACTGGCCGATCTCATCCTGACTCAGGCCACCCGTCCGGGCGTGGCCGACTCGGCTGATATTCAGGCGATGAATCCTGCGGCCAACGCTGCCGGAAGGGTGATGTTCAGCGTCATGGCTGAAGAGTACAAAGCTGGTCAATTGGCACGATTTGCCCGAGATCTGCAGGTGGCCATCGATGAGTTCAAGGTCAGCTATCCCAATGTTGAATTGACACCATCCGCAACCGCAGCCCGTGTTCAGATAGCGGACAGTCTGTACCGAAATCTGTTCGCCGCGGCCGAAAACGCAGGCATTTCTCTAGAGGTTTTGGAAAGGGCGTTCCTGAAAGGTTGCGCTGCCTTTAATACGCGGCTGTCTGGTCCTTCGTCAAGGTCCCTGTCGCTTAAAGACCTTGAGGTTGTTGATCTGTTGCTGATCAGCGCATGGCACCAGATTCAGGTAAGATCCTTTTTCAAGGTTTTCCCATCGGCCTTGGAGATGCTCAACCCTGTTCCCGTTCCGGCTTGGCCGGCCGTATGGGAGAAGTTGCTGTTGTACGCAGATGATCATCTCAAGATTCACCTGGCATCATTGGAAGACATTTTGGCAGACCCCAGTGTTTTGGCAGACAGCTATTTGCTAAGGCAATATCAATTAAACCAAGAGGCGATGGCGGATCTTTTTTCTCTCAGGGTTGCTATGGGATTGCCTTGGGGTGGGAAAGAGGACGACCTGCAGAGACTGGCTGAGCAGATGAATACCATTGGCGGAGTTATGGACGGCATGACCGTTGAAAAAATCATTGAAAGTGGATTGTTTAAGAGACTGGATGGCGATTATGGGTCGTACACGATTATTTCTCTTAATGAGATAGCCCTTTATGACTGGATCATGCCAGGGATGGAGGTGGCATATCGGCCCCTGGAGCGGTTAGAAAAAAATCTGCTTCAACTTGGCCAGGAGTCGCCAGTGGCACCGGATTACAGCTATTTTTCCGGACCCTACCTGCCGGTGTTTCAACTGAGATACGATTTCGACCTCTGTGACGCAATCTTCAAAGCAGAGCGGAACCTGATGAATGACCACGCATTCAATGTCGAGATGCGGTCGTTGTCATTAGAGGAACGTTTCAAATTGCTGCAGGCTGATTTTGGGCGGCGGCTAAAGGTTTTGAAACGTCTGCAGGGGGTGAGTGATGAAGAGAAAAGAGCGATTCGGATTCTTCTGTCGTCACAATCATTTTGGATGCTATAAACCGATTATCGAAGCCAGAGGGGGGTAAGGAAGGGCTGGGGCTGCCAACTAAACAGGACAAAGACAAAGTGATTCTGCTTGGGGCAATGCCAGACGGGGTCTATTGCGGCCGGTTATTAAAAATCGGTTAGCTCCTTCCAGCCCCCTTGCCTGCAGGGGATATTACCTTTAAAATGGCCGCAACCAATTCCCATCTGAAAGGCTACCCCATTGGACAATAAAATGGTTCTCGTCACCATGACCGGTCCCGACCGCAGCGGGATCATTGCCGCCGTGACCGGTGAGATTGCCGCGGTTGGCGCTCGCATTCGCGACATCGAACAGACCGTGACCCACACCCTGCTCTCCCTGTCGATCCTGATCGATTTTCCCACCGGGGAGAGCGACCAGAAGCCGCTGATCAAAGACCTGCTTTTTCTGGCCAAGGAGTTGGGCCTTGATCTCGACTTCCAGGTGATCGGCGAAGCCGAGTACCGCCGCAAGACCACCCGCCATGCCTACGTGGTGACCATTCTCGGCAGCGAGGTCAATGCCGCGGCCCTGGCCCGTGTCTCGGGGATCCTCGCCGAGAACGAGGTCAATATCGAGCGTATCTCCAAGCTGACCCAGGGGCAATTGCGCTGTATCGAGTTTCTGATTACCGTTCCCCCCGATCTCGATGTGAAGGGGATGACCCGGCTGCTGCTGCATGCCGGCGGCAACCTCGGGGTCGATATTGCGGTGCAGAAGGAGAGCCTCTACCGCCGGGCCAAGCGCCTGGTCGTTATGGACATGGACTCGACGCTGATCCAGATCGAGGTCATCGACGAACTGGCCCGGGTGGCCGGAGTCGGCGAGCAGGTAGCCGAAATCACCGAGCGGGCCATGAACGGCGAACTCGACTTCCAGGGCTCCCTGCGCGAGCGGGTCGCCCTGCTCAAAGGGCTCAAGGCCGACGCACTCGAACAGGTCTATCGCAATATCCCCCTGACTCCGGGCGCCCGCAACCTGGTACATATTCTCAAGCGCCTCGGCTACAAGAC
>CALZIC010000103.1 GCA_945787285.1 uncultured Desulfuromonadales bacterium | reverse complement strand
CCGATGCGGTCGTTCTTTTCACCAACAAAGTCTCTCACGGGGCTCGCAACAAAGCCGTGGATAGCGCCAAAAAACAAGGTGTACCGGTGTATATGTATCACTCCTGTGGACTTTGCACCTTGCGTAACTGCTTCGAGTGTCTGGGGCAAACTGCAGATAATCACTGTAACCAGCCGGGTCCTGTCCAATAAATCGTTGCAAGGCATTAAAAAATCAGGGGTCCAGGAGGGCCTGCCCCCAGAGCAAACAAGGGAGGTGCGTCCATCTTGCTGAATCCGCAAAGTTTTCGCGAAGGCGACTTTGAGTCCCAGAACAACTCCTGAAGGTTAGTTGTCGGGATTTGTTCCCTTCGCGTCGAGCAACTTCTCACCGCCGACTCTCCACTGGAGTGCGTGCAGTCCATCACCGGAACCCGGCTTTGAAGAAATTTGCTTGTAGTAGTACACATAGACCTCGTCGGCGTCCATCCGGCCTCCGGAAAGATCAAAGGTGGACAATGTCTTCGTAGTTTTCGATGGGGTGCCGTAACTCTCTTTGTAAAGGGCGTTTCCTGTTCCATAGCCCCCAATGTAGAAGAGGTGGTCTCCTGAAGGTGACCAAACCGGTTGGCCCAAGACACCGTCATGTTTGGAGTATGGGCCCCAGTTCGCCGGTTTGTTCAGGTCGGTTACATAAATTTTCACCCCACCCCATCCAACGTAAGACCCATTACCGACAAATGCGATGTGTTTACCATCGGGGGACCACACCGGGCCAATGCCACTGAAACCTGCGGAAGCATTCGTTAGATTGTGAAGATTCTTGCCGTCCGAGTCAATTACCATGATGTCATTGGCTTTTCCAAGGTCCGACCAGAACGCTATCTTGTCACCCTTTGGAGCCCACGTCGGTTCATGATCCTGCACACTGTTCTTGGTTAACTGCATAATACTGGAACCGTCAGTTTTCATTTTATAGATTTCCCAGTCGCCGTCTCGGTCGGATTCAAAAGCAATCCATTTGCGATCGGGGGACCAGGAGAACACCTCGCCACAGTCGTAGTCGGTGATCTTCTTTTGATTCTTTCCCGTGTAGTCCATGGTGTGTATCGCCCATTTGCCGTTTTTGAAGCGGACGAAGGCCACCGTATCCTTGGTTCCGGGAATCCATTGAGGATAAGAACCCGGCGATGCAAGCTTGGTTTTTGCCGAGGCATCCTTATGCATCACCCAGACATCGTTACTTTTCTCATACAAGAGGGTGGGGTTCAGGTCATTGCATCCCCCCAGCATCAAAGCGATTCCGAGGGAGAAGATAAATATACATGTCGCTGGTTTCAACATGGTCACCTCCGTCGACCTGTCCGAACAATCGATCGGCAATTGTTTTTGAAGGGGGCGTTGACAGAGCTTGAGACATCCCCTTCCCGTTGACTAATAGGAAACACAGCCGGTCTCCTTGTGTATGAATACAGCCTAATGGATCTTTGCCCCCTGTCAAACCTTAAAAAACCCTGAATCCCTTCAAAAATAGGGCACAAGTGTACTGTTTGTTAGGCCTGTAAGTTGATTCTAAGTCATTTTGCTTGCTGTCAAGGCCTAGCCGGCCATGTCATTTGAAGTGGCTAGGTCGGGCGGCGGCAAGGGGGCAATCTCTGATGTCGTTTGCCTTCATTTGTGGGTAAAACGGTACGGGAATAGCACAGATGCAGCGGGGGAGGGGCAGAGGTTGCCCTGTTTGGCTGGACGGGGCGAGAATAAAAATTTAGCAAAAAAGGCGCCAAGCAAAACCTTTCGAGTCACACCGGGTGTCACTCTTAAGCTCTTTGCTTGGCGCCTTGATCTTATAATCTATTCAATATCTTCTCTTTTGACTTCTTCTTCCTGCTCGTTTCCTGCCTTCCGCCCGGGAAGGCTGCAGCTGTTGGAGAGTCAGGTGTCCACCCCCAAGCGGGGCAGTACCCAGCGGTTGAGCACATACCAGAGAACGACAACACCGACGATGGCGAGAATTTCCATGAGTTACCTCCTCTTGATCGTTTTTCCAATATATATTGCCGAGACGTTTGGTGCAAGGGGCAAAAGGCTACCGGTGTCTTGACGGATTCGAATCGCCGGGTATAGTTTTGCGGTGCTTAAAAACTCTATCGGGAGGTCAGGGATTATGTCCGAAGGGATGAAACGGCGGGACGTTCTGGTTCGCACCGGCTTGGTTGTGGGGGGCCTGATGATGGGTAAAAGCGCTTTGGCGGCCCACCATGAGGCTGAAAAGAAAGCGTCTTTTGCCGGCTACAACAAGGTTGACGCGAAGCTGTTTGAGGGAATCAACCGGGTTGGGGACCCGGCGGCGAAGAATATGACCGAGAAGAAGCACGCGCCGGTTATCGAGGTGGGCGGCAAGGCAAAAGCCGGGGATCCGGTCGCAGTGACGGTGACGATCGGCGAGGTGGTTCACCCGATGTCGAGCGCCCATTACATTCAGGCGATCGAGCTGTTTGCCGGCAACGAACCGGTCGGCCGGGTGGAGCTGGGGCCGCTGGCTGTGCCCAAGGCGGTCTTTTTCTCCTCTCTCGATAAATCGGTGACCCTGGTCGCACGGGCCTACTGCAACCTGCATGGTCTGTGGGAGAGCAGGATGGAGTACACCACATAAACCACCGTTCATCGATCATCAATAAAAAAAGGAGGCCCCTTGGGAGCCTCCTTTTTTTGTTGTGAGCGGTCTGCTTCAGAAGAGCAGCACCGGGCAATCGACGTTATGCAGGGCGTAGTTGGCGACCGTTCCGAACAGCACGTCGCGAATTTCGCCGCTGCCCCTGCGGCCGAGAATCACCAGGTTGAACCCTTCCTCGTTGGCGATGGTGCAGACCGTCTGGCGGGGGGAGCCGAGCTCGATGCGGGTTTCCGACACGACCCCTTCCGCCGCCAGGGTCTTCTGGTGGGTTTCGAGCAGATGCTCCCCGGCCTTCAGGGCGTTGTCGCGGATCATCTCCTGCTGGAACTGGGGGATGTTTTTGTAGGCCCACTGCGAGGAGTCGATCACGTGAAGCAGGGTCAGGGCCGCGTTGAATTGTTCGCGCTGGGCAATCAGGGCGCGCACGGTCTTCTCGGCGCTGGGCGAGGCGTTGAGGGGGACCAGTATTTTAGTGAACATAACCGCAATCCTTAGTGTTTATCCTGTGTAACCGTAAACCAGCCGCGGCAGCAGCAGGACCAGGTCGGGCCAGTAGGTAAAGAGGGCGAGCAGGGCCACCTGGATGGCCAGAAAGGGGAGGACCGAGCGGGCCACGAAAAGCAGGTCGCGGTTGACGGTGGCCCCGGTAATGTACAGGCTCACCCCCAGCGGGGGGGTCGAATAGCCGATGCCGAGGTTGATGGTCATCAGCAGGCCGAAATGCAGGGAGTCGATGCCGAACTTGGCCAGCAGCGGCAAAAAGATCGGGGTCAGGATCAGGGTCGCCGAGATGATGTCCATGAACATGCCGATCACCAGCAGCAGGATATTGACCGCCAGCAGAAAGACCCAGGGGGACTGGATGTTGCCGACCACGGCGTTGGCGATTTTGTCGGGAATCTGCTCGAAGGTCAGATACTGGCCGAAGACCGAGGCGCCGGCGACGATGACCAGCAGGGTGGCGGAGGTGACCGCGGAGGAGACGATGACCTTCTTGACGTCGCGCAGGCGCATGTCGCGATGGAGTACGATTTCGACGAAAAAGGCGTAGAAGCAGGCAACCACCGCCGCCTCGTTGGCGGTAAAGAGCCCCGAGTAGATGCCGCCGAAGATGATCACCGGCAGCATCAGGGCCCAGACGCTCTCGCGCAGGGTGGCGACCACCTGCGCCCAGCTCGGGCGGTCCTGGGTGATGATCTGCTGGCGGCGGCAGACGAACCAGGCGTAGAACGACATGGCGGCCATGATCAGAATACCGGGGATGAAGCCGGTGAGAAACAGGGCCTCGACCGAGTCGTTGGTGACCATGGCGTAGAGGATCATGGCGATCGAGGGGGGGATGATGATCCCCAGGATCGGCGCGGTGGTCATGATGCCGACGCTGAACTTTTCGTCGTAGCCGTTTTCGATCAGCGCGGGAATCATGAAGCCGCCGATGGCGACCACCGTTGCCACCGTCGAGCCGGAGATGGCGCCGAAGAAGCCGCAGGCGAGAATCCCGGCCATGGCCAGCCCTCCGGGCAGAAATCCGACCAGCACGTTGGCGGTTTTCACCAGCTTTTCGACGATGCTGCCGGTGGTCATGATGTTGCCGCACAGCACGAAGAAAAGGACCACGATCAGGGCGAACTTGTCCATGCTGCGGTACAGCACTTCGATGACGATCTGCGGCTCGAGGCCGACCACGTAGGCCAGTCCCACCAGTCCGGTGAAGAAGAGGGCCATGAAGACCGGAACGGTGGTGGCCAGGCAGCCGGCCAGGATGGCGATGATGAGCAGGTAACTGTTTTCCATATTACTAAAACCGGTGATTGGTGATGAGTGATGGGTAATTGGTTTAGGGCGAAAAAAACTGGATTGTTCGTCCGTGGTTGGTTCGCTTGCCTAAGGGGTAGGTGATTATGCTTGGGTTTTACCGATCACCAATCACCCATTACTCATCACTGGGTTTGCCCCCGCCAGTCTTCGACCATCACGACCAGGGTGCGCAGAAACATGATGACCCCCATCAGCGGGAGGACCGCGTAGAAATACCACTCGGGGATCTGCAGGGTGGTGGTGCGGGCGTACTCGTCGGTAAAGATGTCGGCTGTGAGGCTGTATCCGAGGTGCACCATGATGGCGGCGAAAATCAGGGTCGCGAGGTGGCTGAGCAGGGTCAGCGGTCGTTTCAGCACCGGAAAGAGCTGCGGCACGGCGTCGATGCGGATCAGCGAGCGATGGCGAACGGCGGCGCTGCAGCCGATGTAGGTGGTGAAAAAGATCACCTTGCGCACCACCTCGTCGGACCAGTAGAGGTTGATGTCGGTGGTTTTGCGCAGCACCACGTTGGCCATGGCCGAGACCAGGGCGATGCTCACCGCGGCGAAAAGAGACCAGTCTTCGATGAAAGCGAAGCCCCGGTCGATGCCTTTGAAGAGTTTTTTCAGCATGGTTCTTTCAAAAAAGGCCGGGGGGACATTGTTTCTCCCCCCGGCGCAATATCTGGAGTCTAGGAGGACAGAGCGTCAGTCGGCGAGGGTGGTGCGCACCTTGTTGAGGTAGTCGGAGCCGATTTTCTGGCCCCACTTTTCGTAGACGGGCTGGGCCTGCTCGATCAACGTGGCTTTGTCTTCGGCCAAGAGGGGGATGAACTCAACCCCGCTGGCCTTGGCCTTGGCGATCTGCTCTTGCTGCTGGGTCTTGGTCAGGGCGCGCGACTTGGCGCTTTCGTCCTCGATGACGTCGATGAGTACCTGCTGCAGGTCTTCCGGGAGGCGATCGAACCAGCGCTTGTTCATCAGGTGGATGAACAGCCCCTGGGCGTAGTTGACCTCGGTGAACGATTTGGCCACGTCGAACTTCTTGGTGATGTTGCACACCGTCGGGGTGTGGTCGAGGCCGCTGATCACCCCGGTCTGCAGCGCCTGGGGTACATCGGGCCAGGGCATGACGGTGAACTTGAGCCCCCAGGCCTTGTAGATGTCGGTGTTGACCGGCGCCTGGGCGATGCGGAAGTTGATGCTGCCGGCCTCGGCCAGCGACTTGACCGGGCTGGTGGTGGCCCAGCCGTAGGTGCCGTAGCCGGTGATGTCGACCACCTTGATGCCCTTTTTCAGGGCGCTTTCGCTGAATTCGGTAAAGAGTTCGGGGGTGGCGCGAAAGCGATCGAGTTTGTCAAAGGTATCGACCACGAAGGGCAGGTTGACGACCCCGAGCTTGTCGGAAACATTGGCCGCCGCCACCGAGGAGCAGAGGATGCCCTGCACTGCCCCCATTTTCAGCATGCTGAGCACGTCTTTTTCGCCGCCGAGCTGGGAGAGGGGACGGAAGTCGACGTACAGCCGGCCGTTGCTGCGCTCCCAGACGGCGTCGCGGATGCGGTAGCCGACCGCGGCTCCTTCGATGGCCGGGTGGGAGACATTGGAGAGCAGGTAGGTGTACTTGGCGCCGGCTGGGTCGAATTTGGGTTTCCAGGCCTCAAGCGAAGCAGCCGAGGCGGCTCCGCCAAGAGCCAGAACCAGGGTCAGGGTCAACAGGGTCGCAGTCAGACGTTTCATTTGGCACAGACTCCTTTGTCGGTTAAACGGTGCGAAATAGCTAATGAAATTGATCTGTTGTCAATAAAACTACGTTTGATCCGACTATAAAGGATATAAGGGAGCAATTTCCAGTCCGCAGCCGTGATCAGCGTGCCGCGGGTGTCGCTTTTTTCGTTGTATCGAAAAGGGTTTCAGAAGACTAAACCTTCGTTCGCCCTGCCCGGCTTGATTGGTCTCCATCCGCAGTTTTCTTTTGCCTCTTGTTGACTGCCGGTCGGAACCTATCCCATCAACCCCGGCAAAAACAGCGCAATCTGCGGAAAGAGCATCAGCAGCAGGTTGCACACCATCAGCGCCAGCAGCATGGGGAAGACCCCTTTGAAAATCGTCTCCAGGGGCACATCCTTGGCCACGCCGTGGACCACGTAGACGTTGACCCCGACCGGGGGGGTGATGACCCCCATCTCGGTGACCAGCACGATGATGACGCCGAACCAGATCGGGTCGAAACCGAGGGCCTGTACCACCGGGAAAAAGATCGGCACGGTCAGCATGATCATCGCCAGTGCGTCCATGAAACAGCCGCCGAACAGGTAGACCAGGATGATCAGCCCCATAATGGCCGAAGGGGGCAGCGGCAGGGTGCCGACCCAGCCGGCCAGCTCGAAGGGGACCCGGGTGATCGCCATGAAGTGGCCGAAGATCACCGCACCGGTGACGATGACCATGACCATGCAGCTGATGCGGGTGGTGTCGGAGAGCGCCTGAACAAACCCCTCCCAGCTCAGCTGGCGGCGGGCCAGGGCGATGGCCAGGGTGAGAAAAGCGCCGACCGCCGCCGCCTCGGTGGGGGTGAAGATACCGAAGAAAATTCCGCCCATGACCATGACGAACAAAGCGAGGGTCTCGAGAACCCCGGAGAACGACTTGATCTTCCGCTTCAGTGTGGTTTTCGGCCCTGGCGGGGCCAGCTCCGGGTGCTTGCGTACCTGCAGGTAGATGGTCAGGAAAAACAGCCCGCAGAGGAGGAGACCCGGGATAATGCCGGCGGCAAAGAGCTTGCCGATCGACTGCTCGGTGAGAATGCCGTAGACGATGAAGATGACGCTCGGCGGAATCAGGATGCCGAGGCTTCCCCCAGCGGCGACGGTACCGGTGGCCAGGCCCATGTCGTACTTGCGCTTCTTCATCTCGGGGATAGTGACCGTGGCCATGGTGGCTGCGGTGGCGTTGGTCGAGCCGGAGATGGCGGAGAACCCTGCGCAGGCGCCGATGGTCGCCATGGCCAGCCCTCCCCGTCGGTGCCCGAGGACCACGTAGGCCGCGTGGTAGAGGCGGCGGCTGATGCCGGACTGAAAGGCGACCTGACCCATGAAGACGAACAGGGGGATGACCGTCAACCCGTAGGCCGAAAAGGTGTCCCAGATGTCGCGGGCCATCAGGTTGAGGCTGGCCTCGAAGTTGACCACGTAGCTGAACCCGGCCAGGCCGAGCAGGGCCATGACGAAGCCGACCGGCATGCGCGAGAACAGGCCGATAATGAGAAGGACGATTCCGACGATACCCGTGGTAGCCATGCTCATGACTTCACCGCCTTTGTCAGGTTCTGCAGCAGGTCATTGAGCAGTACCAGGCAGACCGCCGCCGCGGCCACCCCGACGCCGTACACAAAGGGGTAAAAGGGAAGCTGCAGGGTCATCGAAACTTCGCCGGCCTCGCGCAGGTTGCTGCCGTAAAGGATGGTGCGCCAGGCGATCATCGCAAACAGAAAGATGCTCAGCCCGCAGGTCACTGTGTCGATAGCGGCCTGCAGGCGGCGAGGCAACAAATGTACCAGCACGCTGACGGCGATATGCCCCTTTTCGACCGTGGTGTGGGCCATAGCGAAGGAGACCGCTACGGCGCTGAAAAACGAGACGAGTTCGTAGGTCCCGGGGAT
>CALZIC010000102.1 GCA_945787285.1 uncultured Desulfuromonadales bacterium | reverse complement strand
AGAAGCCCTGACCGTCTGGGGCGGCGCCTGGGTGCTCGCCTTCGCCGTCGGCGGCATCCTCGCCCAAGTTGTGCTGTAAAGGGCTCGTCCCTTAAGGAGACCGACCATGAACAAACTGTTCGGAGGGCGCAGCAAAACCGCCCGTCACAAGGGGCCCGCCAGCAATTGCCCCGACTGCGGATACGACCTGAGCGGAGCCCACTGGCACAACTGCCCGCGCTGCCAGAAGGAAATCGATGTGAAGTCGGGCTGCAGCGGGTGCGGTTCATGCAAATGCGGTTGACCGCAGTCCATCCATGACTATGACTCAATTGACCAAAGAAGTTTTTGATTACCTCACGGAGGCCATTGAAGTGAAACCCCTTATCACCCTGATTGTGCTGCTGATGCCCTGTTTCGCATTGGCTCAGGAAACGGATGAACTCGGCAAATTGAAAGAGCGGGTCGCCGCCCTGGAAAAGAAGAATGCCGAGCTGTACCACAGCCTTGGCGAGAAAAAAGAAGCCGGACTGCAAACCCAACTGTCCAAATACCTGACCCTCTCCGGTCTTCTCGAAGTCGAGGCATCGGCCGAATCGGTCCACTTCAGCGGCGGCAACAGCGACTCCGCCAGCGACCTCACTTTGGCAACCGCCCAGCTTGGCCTGGGCATCACCGTCAATGAGAATATCGGCGGGGATCTGATTCTGCTCTACGAAGAAGTTGAGGATGAAGACGACGACATCGACATCGACGAGGCCACCATCAACTTCGAGTTCGATTCGCTAAGCGGACGCATCGGCCGCCAGTATGTCCCCTTCGGCAACTATTACAGCCATTTCGTCAGCGACCCCATGACCCTGGAGCTGGGCGAGACCCGCGAAACGGCTCTGCTGGCCAGGTACACCGGGGAGAAGTGGGCACTGTCAGGATTCGTCTTCGACGGCGACGCGGAAAAAGCCGGCGATGAAGACCACATCGGAGACTTCGGCGCCAGCCTGGTTCTCACCCCGACCGAAGGGGTCGAGTTCGGCGCCAGCTACCTCTCCGACCTGGCCGACAGCGATGCCGAGCTGGCCGATGACTACCGCCGCAGGGTGGCCGGTTGGAGCGCCTACGCCGTAGCCGGAACCGGCCCGTTCGAGCTCTCGGCCGAAGCCCTCGGCGCGGTGCGTTCGTTCTCCGCCGACGACCTCGATGAAAACGGCAACGGCAAAGGGGACAAGCCCTTCGCCTGGAATGTTGAAGCGGCAGTCTACCCGGCTTCAAACTTCGAAATAGCCCTGCGCCTCGAGGGGAGCGACGAACTTGCCGAGTCGCCCGACCTGCAGTACGGCATCTGCAGCTCCTGGAGCCCCATCGAGCACCTCAGCCTCTCCCTCGAATACCTGCGCGGCGAGTTCGACAAGGACTTCGCCCCGGCAGACGACGAGGACAGCCCCGGCAGATACCGCGACCTTGTCACCGCGCAGCTCGCCATCGAGTTCTGATCTTTTGGCCTCTTCAGATGGACAAAGCCCCCCGCCTTTTACCAGGGCGGGGGGCTTTGACTTTTTAGGTCTTTTGAATGGCCTTGCAGGCAGGCCCCCTGGGCACTATTTTTGCTAGCCCTAATAAAACACCTCAGACACAAAGAAGCCAGAGGGTTCCTACCCGCTCAAATCTGCCATCGCTACCTCCAGTCTTCCAGATTCAAGCCTTTAACAGACGCCGCCATTTAGCGGTGAATCAGGGGACAACTCGCCAAAAGCCGAAAGGAGATTCCGGTATGACAGGCAACCAGGACATCAGTTTTCGCGAGCTGAATTCACCCCGGTTCGGTATGATCGCGGTTAAGCTGGGGTATATCACTCCGGAGCAATTGAGGAAGGGCTTGATCATTCAGATCAACGAAGACATTGCGGAGCGCGCCCACCGGCTTCTTGGGGAAATTCTCTGCGAAGAAGGCTGGCTCACCGGGGAGCAGTGCGAGGAGGTTGCCGAGAAGACGCGGCAATGCTATGGAAGACCGAACAACTGTCGCTGCATATAGCAAAAGGCCCTGCAGCACAAAACACTCCTGAAGGCGCTCATGGAAGCCGGGACCGCCTGTCATGGGCTCTGCCCAATGCAGTTCCCCGGGCGCGCAGGTCAAGAGAGTCAGCCTTCACCCAGCCTTCGGAGCGCCTGAAGTGTGTCACTTCTTTGGTTTTCAGAAGTTGGCCCAACAGCGGAGCGGGTATTTTGGTGAAACTCCCGTCCCTCAACCTGACCAGAATCATCATTCCAACCTCCCTCTTTCAATTGAAGCACATATTCCATCAAGAGTATCCGGTCCCGGATTGCACACCCGTAACCGAAAAAAAACTCATTTCCCTTTCAGATACTCCAAGGGAATGACCCCTTCTTCCTTGAAGGGAAAGGTGCGGTCGATAACCTTCCACCCGCCCACCTTGGTGGCCCCGTCCAGGCGGTAATTCAGTTCGGTACCCTCGCGCATGCTCGCCATCAGCTGCAGCAGGCGCAGGTAGCTGGTCGACAGGCGGACCTCCCCTTCGGTGGTCCCGCCAGCCTCGAGTCGAATTGGCCTGAAAATGCGGCTGTCGGCCACCTGCACATTGTTCAGGGAAAATGAGTAGCGCATCTCTTCGACGGTAACGGGGACTTCGTTGGGATTATAGATCTGCATGGTGGCCATCATAGTGGCATGGCTGATGCTCAGGTTGCCCAGCTGAAGGTTCTGCAGACTCACTTCGGGGGGCATTGGATCGATGACCGCGCACGAACAAAGGAGCAAAAGGGGCAGCGCGATGAGAAGCCCCCTGAATCTTAGGCGGATATCGGCTCTCATAACCACCTCCTTGAGTTAGCCCATCAGCTCAAAGTATACCAGCCAATCCCCCCGCATGTTCAAAAGCAAGGCAGAAAAAAAGAGCCGCCCGGGTGGGGGCGGCTTTTTTATCTAGCATATCAAGCAGCGGCTTCACGGGCCTCGCCACTGCGGTCGCGGCGGACAAAAGCGACCGGCGGGGCCCATTTCTCCGGCGAGCGGATCTTCTGGGTGACCAGGGTCAGGTCCGAGGTCTTGAAGACATTGACGTTGTGGGTGTTGGGCGTGGTCAGCACGTACTGGGAACGGGTCGACTCGAGAAACGCCCCGACCTTATCGATGTTGAAGACGTCGAGGTGGGCGAAGGGCTCATCGATAAAGACGAAGCCTCCGGAGCGGCTCTCGTCCATCAGCAGCCCGATCAGCAGGATCAGCGACTTCATGACCTGCTGGCCGCCGGAGGCCTCGCCGTCGTTGAGGCCGATCATCCCCTTCTGGTCGAAGTTGAAGCTGACCTGCAGCCCGGCCTGGGCCAGGGCCACGTCCTCGTTGACCAGCACCGGCGGCTCGACCTGCACCCCGATTCCGGCCAGCTCGCCAAGCGAGCAGACGTTGCGGGAGTAGCGGCGCACCGTCGTCTTGAGAACGTTCATATAGCTCTCGCGCGCCTCCTCGGTAGCCGCCAGGTGGCGGTGATGATGGATACGGCGCACCTTGATGACCTCTTCCATCCGGGTGTAGTCGCCTTTGAGCTTTTCAAGGATCACGATCACCTGCTCGTCGGTGATCCAGTCCCCTTCTTCGAGGCGCTCCTGCAGCCGCTTCATGTCGCGTTTGACCGCCTCGGCCGATTCGTACTCCCCCCGCAGCGCTTCCATCGCCTCGCGCGAAGACCAGCGCTTCGGCATGGGGCGGCGCTTCTCCCGGTACTGGAGAATGCGCTCGACCTGCTGGCGGCGCAGGGTGTTGAAGTCGGCGATCAGCTTTTCCAAGTCCTTTTCCAGCACCCGAACCTCACGGTCGTTGCCCGACTGGTCCTTCTCAAGCTGATGGCGGGCCTCTAAAGCCTGGCGCGCCCTCCCCTGGCACTCGGCGAGGGTGACGGCGGCTTCCTGGGCGCGGGTGGAGAGATCCCCGAACGCCTCTTCGGCCCGGGCGAACTCATCCCCCTTTTCGGCCAGCTGACAGGCGGCGTCGACCCCGGAGAGGAGAGCCTGCAGCTCATCGATTCGGCGGCTGAGCCCTGCGGTTGAGCCCAGCAGCTCCTTTTCGCGGCGCTGCAGCAGGGCCAGTTCCTTCTCCCCCTCTTCGATCATGCTGCGCCGGGCCGCCTCGCCGAACTGGTAATTGCCGTCGACGCCGATGTGGCGGCCGCCGCGGCGCTCGCGATAGTAGCCCTGGCGGGTGATCCAGCAGTCGCCCCCGCTTGCGGTCCCCTCGGCCACGCTTTCGACCCGGCCAATGCGGTTGAGCATCTCGGGGAGCCAGCGAGGCGGGTCGGCGGCGAAGTTGACCACCTCGAGAAGCGAGCCGGGCTTTACCCTCGGGACGGGATCACGGTCGGCCACCAAAAAGTGGCGGTAGCGCAGCTTCTCGCCGAGCTCCCAGGCCCGCTGCCGGTCGGAGGGCCTATCGAGCAGCACCAGGTGGGCGTAGGGGGCGAGGATCCCCTCGACGGCGCCCTGCCAGGAAGGGTCGCTGACCTCGACCACTTCGCTGAGCAGGCGATGATCGATCTGCGCATCACCTAGGGCGCGGCGGAATTTCTGGACGAAGCCGGGCTCGAGCTTCTCCCCGGACTTGAGCGCACTCATGCGCCCGGTGACCTCGCGGGTCTTTTCCCGCAATTCCTTGAGTTCCCGGTCGTTCTCGGCCCGCTGGCGGGACTTTTCGCGCTGCTCGGAGGCCAGCTCCGCAATATCGACGCCGGTCTCCTGCTGGCGGCAGATCTCCTCGAGGCGGCTCTTTTCCTTCAACACTTTTTCCGCATCACGGGCCAGGTCGCGCAGCTGGTGGAAGTACTCCTCGGCCTTGATCGCCTCGTCCTCGGTATCGCTTTCGGCCTGACGCGCCTGCTCGATGGAGCGGGCCATCTGCCGGCTGTCTTCGAGCAGTTGCCATTGGCGCCGCTGACGCTCCTTGGCTTCGCGGCGGCGCGCCTTCATCTGGCCCCCGCCGCCAAGAATGCGCTCGCGCAGATCGGCGAGCTGGCAGCGCGGCAGGGTCTCGGTGCCGAGCTTGAGCAGTTCGTCGTTGAGGCTTTTCCACTCCCGGTAGAGATGCACGTTCCCCTCGGCCTCGCGCATGCGAACCCCGAGCCGCACCTGCTCCTCATCAAGCTTCTCAAGCTCGCGGGCGATCTCCAGCTGCTCGTTCTTGGAATGCTGATAGTTATCGAGCACCTCCTGGTCTCCGAAGACGCTGAAGACCAACTCGAGGAGCTGTTTCGGGCTGTACTCGCAGAGCTTGTCGGTATCCCCCTGCTCCAGGGCCAGAACGTGGCGGATCGCCTGGGTCAGGCCGGCCGACTCGAGGCGCTGGCGGTAGTCGCGCACCCCCAGCCAATCGCCCTGCTCCTCAAGCGCCTCGACCGGGGTATCCCCCTCGGCGATGACGTAGCGGCGCTGCCAGTCTCCCCCCTTCTTGCGGATCTGGCAGCCGAGAGTCACCTTGTCGTTCATCAGCGGAAAAAAGGGGCGCCAGCCGCTGTCGGTGCGGTGGTTGTCGACCACCGCCCGCAGCCAGGCGAAGGGGCGTTCGTTGCGGCGCAGGTAGCGCTTGTAGTCGCGCCCGGAGGAGCAGTCGATGCACATCAGGGTGCGCAGAGCGTCGAGCAGGGTGGTCTTGCCCGAACCGTTGGGGCCGACCACGGTGATAACATCGGCATCGAGGGGGAGGGAAAAACGCTCCCAGAAATCCCAATGAACCACTTCCAGCTTCTGGAATCTAAACATCGGCTTCCTCCTCGTCCTCGGTGGGAAGGACATCCTGCAGGTGAGTCCCGAGCAGGTCGGTCAGGGCGCCGTCGAGGATGCGCCCGGCAATCTGGTTGTAGTCGAAGAGCAGATCGAGCAGAGGCCCCTCGTGGATCTCGTCCTGGCGCTGAACGATGAAGCCGCAGCGGGCCAGGGTGCCGAGATTCATCTTGACCTTGGTCGATTTGCCGAGCTTTTCACCGAAATCGGCGATCAGGGCGTTGCGGTTGAGCGGAGCGGAAACCTCGCGGCCGGTGACCAGGGGCCGTTCGTCCATAAACATCTCGGTCTGATTGGGATCGTCATCGATCACCTTGCGCTCGATCTGGCGCTGGCGCTTGGGCAGGATGATCAGCGCCCAGAGGACCACCAGCAGCGCCAGGGCGCTGCGGTCGAGGTTCATGGTGTTCGACTTCCAGATTTCGTTCTCCCCCATCACCGGCTGTTCCATCTCCCGCGCCAGGGCGAGGGATACGTGCTCGGCGTAGGGGTTGTCGAGCAGCCGCAACCCGCAGGCATCAAGTCGCATCTCGAGATCGCTGCGAAACGCCTCGTCGGTGAGGGCCTTGCGCACCAGGCGGTCGCGGCGCGGCAGGGACTGGTGGGCCATCAGCCGGGTTACCAGGGTACGTACTTCCTTATCCATCAATCCTCCAGAATTTCTGTTTTTTTAACCAGGCGCCCGGCGCTCATGCGGGCCACCCCGCAGCGTCCGACCTCCACCTCGCCGCCGGAGAGCTGCAGCGACAGGGGGATGCGCGCCAGATCGACCACCGCCCCTTCCAGCGCCTCGGACTCAGGATCGCCCAACAGCGATACCAGCGAGAGACGGTAGGAGGTGGTGGCGAAATCCTCGGCCGGGACGGCCTCCTCGAGGGAAGCGCCTTCGCCGAGGCGGTTCAGCTCGCCGACAAAGGCGTTCAGAACGCTCAAATCGAGCTTCTCCACCGGCAGGGCGGCAGATTGTGGGGCTTCCTGCTGCGGCGGCAGGGACGCCTCGGCGGCCTCGGCGCGAATACGGTCGACCAGCTCGAATTCGGCCACATCGACGACGATGTCGCCGAGAACGAAGCCGGCGCGGGGGGGGTGGGCGAAGCTCCCTCCGATCAGGGCGCAGAGCGAATCGACATTCCGGGTGCGCAGCCAGCTGTTGATGTCCGAGGAGGACAACCCGCTCTGACCGAGGTGCACCTTCTGACTTTCGAGCTGGTTGAGGGTGCGCTGAAAGACCGAGCTCATGCGCAGCATGCGGCTCTGCACCTGACCGATGCGCTGAGCGACCCGGTGGGTGGCCGGGTCAAGGTCAGCATCGGCCGCGACCACCTTCATGATCTCGGTCCCCTTCTCGACCCAGTTGAGCACCGAGTTGAGCTTCTTTTCGGCCTTGCGGATGCGGTGCTCGGAGCCGGAGAGGACCGCCCGGCTGAACTCGTCCTGCAGCTCGTTGAGGCGAGAGAGAAGGTGCTGCAGATCCTCGTCGGCCACCTTGCCGAGGCTCTGGCCGGCGGCCAGCTGACTGGTGATGTAGCCAATCTCGCCGCCGTCCTCGCCGTCGAAACGCAGCAGCACCGACAGGGCCGACAGCGCCATGCGTCCGTGGGGGCTGATCTGGTAGTGCGAGGCCTCGGAGTTCCAGACCAGCAACTCCTTTTCGCGCAGGCGCAGCAGCACGGTCTGCAGTTTGACCTCGTCGATGTAGGCGAAGTGACTGCGCAGCTCCTGGGGGCTCCAGGTCGGCTTTTCGCCGCGCCCGCCAATCTCGCGCAGCACCAGCAGGCGGATCATCACCTCGTCGTCGCCGCCGCGAAACAGGGCGATAAAGGCATTGAGAGAGTCGCGGGCCTGCAGCAGGGGGAAAAGCGCCGGCAGGTCCTCAAGGAGGGTCCCCGGTCGGAAAAATTCCCTGAGCAGGGAGTCGTTAGCAGTTTCAGACATGGAAAAACATCCGATTTATTGCGGGTTTTGTCAGGAAAAACTCCGAAAGGAATGCCTGATCAGTGTTCCTGAAAATTGATCTCACGGAAAAAGGAGGAGGGTAAATTACACCAAACAGAAGCGCGCGTCATCCCTCTTGTTGCATCTGCAGGAGAAACTAATTTTTCACCGAAGAAATGGATGAATGATTGTCTCTATGAGGTTGTCCTGCCTGCCCCTCCCTTCCCCTGTGACGCCGCCGGAGCTGCGTGGACGATTTTGAGAAAGAGGAGGGCAACTGTTCGAGCGAAGCGAGTTTTTGCCCTCCCTCAAATCGTCTGCGCAGTGGAGGGAACCCGAAGACCCGAAGGGCAAGGAGCGGGGTGCCCTTTTTCTGCTTACTCTTTTAGGGCAAGCAAAAAGAGTAAGGCGCCGTGAGGGGGCGCAACCCCTCGGTTTTGGTCTAGCTCAAACCCGGAAAGCCGGCGGGGATCACAGGAGAGCTTAACTGCCGATGCAAAGACAACAGATCCGCTCGAGCTCGGCCGCTTCCTTGCGAGGATCGTAGCGCTCCGGGGTCGGACGGGAGAGTTGTTTGAGCAGATGAGGGTTGTCGACCAGGCGCTTGACCTTCAGGGTGAAGTCGTTTTGGTCGCTGAAAAGGAGTCCGTTGACGCCCGCTTCGACCACTGCGGCGTTGCCGGGGATATCATGGGCGAGAATCGGACGGCCGAGCGCGGCAGCTTCGAGGAGGGCGTTGGGGAGGCCTTCGGAGACCGAGTTGTTGAGCACCACGTCGGCTTCGCGCATCGCCGCAGGCATCGCTTCGGAGCAAATGGTACCGAGCCAACTCGCCCAGGAGCGGCTCTGCAGGGCCGCAAAGAAACGTTCGCTGTAGTCGGCATCGAGAACGGGACCGCAGAAAACCAGGCGGAAATCGCATCGTGTCTTCGCCACCGCGTCGAACAGCAGCAGCAGCTCGAGCCCTCCCTTGACCGGGCGCAGACTGGTCGGGCAGAGGAACAGGAGCGCATCGGCAGGGATCTCGATCTTCTTCCGCAGCGCAAAGGGTGCCGCGCCGAGTTCGATCCCGGGGGCGACGTAATAAAGGCGTCCGGCAAGATCGGGACGATCGCGCCGCAGTTCCTGTTCGGTAAGAGGGTTCTGCAGGATGACGGCGGCAGCCTGGGCCAGAACGGACTCGATCACCGGACCCTGCTCCGGGTCGGCTATGCCGTGGTTGATGTCGGTTCCGGTGAGCACCACGACATAAGGGATGGGATGTTCGGCGGCGACCTGCAGCCAGGGGCCGCCGGTTCGGTAGCCGTGCAGCAGAATGGCCAGGTCGGGACGGAACCCCTCCGTCTCCTGTTGCAGGCTTGTCGACTGGAGCGGCGTGCTGCACAAAGCAACCCGGTGCCCGAGCACCTCCAGGCCCCGTTGGTAGCGGGTTGCGGTGACCCAGTTGCCGGTGGCCCGGTCCTGCAGCGGAGTAACGATCAGGATGCGCATACGCAGGCTCCGAAAGTGGTCAGGCCGATATTGCGCTCGACAAGCAGGCGGCGGATGGCCGGGGCGGTGAGGGCGTCGAGTTCCCGCTCCCGCTCCACTCCCGAAAAAAGGCGGCCAGCGTCGCGGAAACCGGGATGGACCATGAGCTCCCAGGTCCCTTCACCGATTCCGGATAAAAGTTCGGCGAGAGAGTCGCGATCGAGCCGGTTCAGATAGGGCATCCCCCACAACCCGTCAGGTGCATAGAGGCCGGCCTGCTCGATCATTCTTTTGGCCGGGGGCGCCAGCCGGCGGTAAAGGGGCACCTCTACACCGAGGGGCGCCGGCAGGTCATTTGCTGCGGGCTCAGCCGGCAGCGGCAGGCGCACGGCCTTGATGCCGCAGGCGCGACCGACCTGGAGCACCAGTTCGGTCACGGCAGGGAAAAGAAAAAAGTGCTGATGACTGTCAATATGGCTGGGGACCAAGCCGGTCTCGAGAACCCGCTCGACCTGAACCGTCAGTTCCCGCCTAACCCCTTCGGGGTCAAACGTTCCGGCGGCCAGGATCGTCCGCAGCCCCGTCTTGCCGGGGAAAATTCCCGCTCGGTCGGTTAATCCGGCAATCGGGCCGCTTAGAGCCCGCCCCTCGGAGAGGTTCAGGTGGACCCCCGCCGGCAGACCCAGCAGGAGGGCCTGCCGCGCCGCATCAGCAAAGGACGGCCCGTTGGTCAACAAGGATGCGCTGGTGACAATCCCCTGCTCGAAACAGCGGAAAATCCCCCGGTCCCTCCCCGGACCGCTGCCCAGGTCATCGGCATTGACAATCAGACGAATCATGGGGCTTTTGTACCATCTGTTCCCCCGGGCAGGCAACCGGGATATTCAACCTCACGCCTGCTTTCTTCCCAGGAGGCTGTCGGACATAATCTGAACCTACTGCGAAATCGGCTGATCGGCACATATCCTCATCAATTTTCGACAAATAGCCCTGCTATTCGCTCTCAAATTCTCGAAAATCGGTTCTCAAGCTTCTGGATTTTCGCATCGGCCCTTATGGTCGTAAAGCCTCCTAGCGTATTTTTTGCTACCGCCAGGGGAATATTTTTCCTACAATTGGTCTTGTTCTTGCGTTTTGAATCAGGACAGATGCCCCGACCAGCCAAACTTCCCACCGGTCACATCCACGACAACGCCGCAACCGGCCTTGCTTGTTCGACGGGGTGAACTATTTTTCCGGAGGTAGTATCGTGTCAAATACCCGACCCGTTCTTTTCAGCCTGGCCCTTATGTTCTGTTTTTTGACAGCGCTTTGTCCCCCCGCGCATGCCACCACCAACTTTGCCTCCTGGCTCGCCGACTTCCAGCGTGAGGCGATGCAACAAGGCATCTCGCAGGACACCTTGCGAAACCACCTCGGCAAGGCGCAGCCGATTCCCCGCATTATCGAACTCGACCGCGGCCAACCGGGAAGCAAGAAAGGCAAGCGCGCAAGCTTCGACCGGTACCTGCAGCGCGTGATTCCCGAATCGCGCATCCAGACCGCCCGTAAAAAATACCAACAGAACAGGGAACTGCTGCAGGCCATCAGCAACCGCTTTTACGTCGAACCCTCGATTATCGTCGCACTGTGGGCGATCGAGAGCGATTTCGGGCGAGGTACCGGCACCTTCCCCGTTGTCGACGCTTTGGCCACCCTTGCCCACGAAGGGCGTCGGGGATCCTTTTTTAAAGGCGAACTGATCGAACTGCTGCGGCTGATCGACGAGGGAGCCATCACCAGCCCCAGACCTCTCGGTTCCTGGGCGGGGGCGATGGGGCAGGTCCAGTTCATGCCCTCCTCGTTCAGGATTTTCGCCCAGGACTTTGACGGTGACGGACAGAAAGACATCTGGGACTCGCGAGCCGACGCACTCGCCTCGGCCGCCTACTATCTTTCCCACGAGGGATGGCGCCACGACCAGGGGTGGGCGCAAAAAGTCAAGCTCCCCAAGGGATTCAAAACCTCCGTGGCCGGGCTGAAAAACTTTCAATCGCTCAAAAAATGGCGCCAGGCCGGAATCTCCGGCATCGAGGGGCCGGGCAGCCGCAAGGCGGCCCTCATCCTTCCCGACGGACCCAAAGGCCCGGCGTACCTCGTTCATCAAAACTTCAAGGTGCTGCGCCGCTGGAACCGCTCGAACTACTTCGCCCTGGCCGTCTCCCACCTGGCCGATAAAATCGAGCAGGGGGGCAGGAACTGACGATCCGGCATTCCCATTGGAATCCTAAACGATTAACGCCCATTCCCGGGAAAAATAAAAAAAATCCATTATAATTGAAAGGAATCTCGCAATCAGTCCACCTGTGAATAAATGAACACCGAGAAAGGAGGCCTTATGGCAACCACCACCCTTTGGGATCCCCATGTGGAAGCACGGTTTTTGGCGTGGCAGAAAATGGTCCAGGCTCAGGAGGCACGGCACGCAAAGCCCGGCCCCTGCATCACCATTTCACGGGAATTCGGTTGTCAGGCCTATCCGGTGGCCGAGGCTCTGGTCCGCCGGCTCAATGCTGAACAAAAAGAGGCAACCTGGACGGTAGTCGACAAGCAGGTGTTGGAAGAGGTCGCCAAAATCTCCGGTTTCACCGTCGATCAGATCGAAAAGTCGCGGGATACCCCTCCTTTTCTTAAGGCCATTTTCGCCATGTTCCTCGATGACAGTCGCGCCGAGGAAACGGAAATCTTTGCCTACACCCGCACCGCCATCCGCAATTTCGCCAAAAGAGGCAATTGTATTCTGATCGGACGAGGGGCCTCGCTGGTCACCCAGGAATTGCCCAACTGCGTCCATTTGCGCCTGGTGGCCCCCCTCCACTTCCGTGTTAAAAAGATCATGGAAGCCCACGGGATGTCGGAAACCGAGGCCCGCGACTACATCAAACTGCACCAGAAGCTGCGGGACGATTTTACCAACCGCATTGACGGCGGACGGCTGGAAGATTCACAGCTCTACAACTTGATTGTCAACAACGAGCAACTCCCGCCCGAAAAGATTGCCGAACTGGTCGAGAAGTACCTTCAACTCAGGGGATAGGAAGCCCCTCCCCTGTACCGCTCAGCCGCCCTGTGGAGGCTGTCGGACTTGACGAACCGAAACCAATAATCGGATGTTCGGGACCAGATTTTCGAGGATTTGAGAGCGAATAGCAGAGCTATTTGCGATAATCGTCGGAAATATGGGCCGATCAGTCGATTTTGCAGCCGGTTCATGTGAAGTCCGACCGCCTCCTGGCAGGGCGGCTTTTCTTTTACCGGGCGATTATTAAAATTTCCGGTTCTATTGAAGGTCGTTTTCCTCTAAAATACTCTTTTGGTTTGTTAACGGAGTAAGACACGACCGTTGCTGTCCGACCTTTCGCGGTCTGTCCCACTGCAAAGGGGTCGGCGTCACCGTCGACGGCTGCCCCCCGGGCATGTCCCTGAGCGAGGAGGATATCCAGGTCCAGCTCGACCGGCGCCGGCCGGGACAGAGCAAGATGGCCACCGAACGCAAGGAAGCCGACCAGGTCACCATCCTCTCCGGAGTGGAATTCGGCAAGACCCTGGGCACCCCGATCGGCCTGCTGGTCGCCAACAAGGACCAGCGCCCCGGCGATTACGGGGAGATGTCCAAGGTTCCCCGCCCCTCCCATGCCGACTACACCTACCAGCAGAAGTACGGCACCCGCGCCTCCAGCGGCGGCGGACGCTCGAGCGCCCGTGAGTCGATCGGCCGGGTCGCCGCCGGGGCCATCGCCGAGAAGTACCTGCGCGAGCAGTTCGGCATCGAAATCGTCGCCTGGGTCAGCGCGGTGGGACACGTCGAGGCCCCAAAGATCGACAGCGACACGGTCTCCCGCGAGCAGGTCGATGCCCACATCGTGCGTTGCCCCGACCCGGCTGCGGCGGCAGCCATGGAAGCCGAAGTGCTGGCGGCCCGCGCCGCCAAGGACTCGATCGGCGGGGTGGTCAGCTGCGTCTGCCGCAACGTGCCGGTCGGTCTGGGCGAACCGGTGTTCGACAAGCTCGAGGCTCTGCTGGCCCAAGCGATGCTCTCGCTGCCGGCCAGCAAGGGGTTCGAAATCGGCTCCGGATTCGCCGGGGCGCAAATGCGCGGCTCGGTGCACAACGACCCCTTCGTGCAGAAGGGCGACCGCCTCGGCACCCTCACCAACTACAGCGGCGGGGTCCAGGGGGGCATCAGCAACGGCGAAGCGATCCTGTTTCGCACCGCCTTCAAACCGGTGGCCACCATCGGCCAGGAGCAGACCACCGTCGATATGGACGGCAAAGAAGTGGTGCTGGCCGCCAAGGGGCGCCACGATCCCTGCGTGGTGCCGCGCGCCATCCCCATCGTCGAAACGATGACCGCCCTGGTGCTGATGGACCTGCTGCTGCGCCAGCGATCACGGCGCGGAAACATATAGAGAAAAAGAAAAAGGGGCAAGCGATTAGCTTGCCCCTTTTTCTTTGGTCTGTCTGTGTACTCTGCGCGCTCTAACGACTGAAAGGAGTGGGCGAGAGGCGCCTTTGCCGTTGCTTTTGCGTTAAAAAACCATCGGTCCGAACAGGGTTCGGCAGATCAGCTTACCCCTCCCATTCCTCGGGGGAAAAGATCGCCTCGACCGACTTCTTGCCCGGGGGGACCATGGGGAAGGAGTAGCAGTCCGGATCGATCTCTACATCGACCACGACCGGCCCGTCGATCTCCATGGCCCGCTTCAGGGCCGGAGCCAGCTCCTCCTTCGTGTTCACCTTGATCGCCTCGACGCCGAAGCCCTTGGCCACCATGCAGAAATCGACGTGCTTGCCGATGCAGGTCGAGGCGTAGCGTTCCTTCAAAAAGACCTTCTGGAACTGACGGACCATGCCGAGTTTGCCGTTGTTGAGAACGATCGTCTTGACCGGCAGGTTGTAGAAGGAGCAGGTGGCCAGCTCCTGGATATTCATCTGGAACGCACCGTCGCCGTTGATGGCAAAGACCGGGTCGCCGGGATGCCCGAAGGCCGCGCCCATGGCGGCGGGCAGAGCGTAGCCCATGGTCCCCAGGCCGCCGGAGGTGAGGTACTGACGAGGACCGGGAAACGGCAGGTAGTTGGCGGTCCACATCTGCGAGAGTCCAACATCCGAGGCCACAACCGGATGGGAACCGGCCACTGCGGCGATCGCCTCCATGATTTCATGGGGCACCAGTTGATCGCGCTGGGGACGGGGGAGCGGCTTCTTCTCCTTCCACGATTTAATCTCACCCAGCCACTCCGAACGATCGCCGGGCTCGATCAGCGGCAGCAGCGCCTTGAGAGCATCGCCTGCGTCGCCGACGATCGGCATCTCGACGTTGACCACCTTGCGGATGCTCGAAGGGTCGATGTCGACGTGAATCACCCGCGCATTCGGTGCAAAAGCGTCGAGCTTGCCGGTGACCCGGTCATCGAAGCGGACGCCGATGGCGATCAGGCAGTCGCAGTCGTGAACCGCCTGGTTGGCGTACCAGGCGCCGTACATGCCGAGCATGCCGACCGACAGGGGAGACGCGGAATCCATGACCCCGACCCCCATCAGGGTATGGGTGACCGGAAGGCTCCCCTTCTCCGCCACAGCCCGAAGATCGTCCGTCGCCTCGGACATGATGATCCCGCCACCGGCATAGATCAGCGGACGCTTGGCCTGGTTGATAATTGCCGCGGCTTTCTTGAGCGACTTGCTGTTGATGGCCGCTTTTCCCTGGTAACCGCGCCGGGTAACCTCCTCAGGGATCTTCTTACTGGTCTTGGCCGCCAGAACGTCACTGGGCAGATCGATCAGCACCGGGCCGGGACGACGGGAGCGGGCCACATAAAAGGCTTCCCGGACTACCCAGGGCCACCATCGGCACCGAATCCATGTAGGCGGTGGCGATGCCGGTAACCAGGTTGGTGGCGCCGGGCCCCGAGGTGGTCAGGCAGACCCCGACCTTGCCGGAGGTTCGGGCGTAGCCGTCGGCGGCGTGAGCGGCGCCCTGCTCGTGGCGCACCAGGATGTGGGCGATGTCCGTATCGTCCATCAACGCGTCGTGCACCAGCAGGGTGCGCGCGCCGGGATAGCCGAAGATGGTATCGACCCCTTCGAGTTTGAGACATTCCAGAAGAATTTCAGCTCCGGTCTTCATTTGTTACCTCCTCCAGGTGTGGTTTTTATGGATACCGGTCAGGTTGTTGTTTCAGTTGTTAAATAAAAGAAAGGCCGCGGAGTTAATCCCGCGGCCTTTCTTTATTAAACGAGAAAGGGAGCGCGGGGACTGACCCGCGCTCCCTTTCGATCCTATGTAAACATGGACCTGGCAGCGACGAGTCGTCAGGTGACGACGACGACCACTACCGATACTAGGTTCATGTCAGAAAAGCTGAGAAACATTGTTTTATCTCCTTGGTCGCGAATATAAACCAGGAAGCAAGAATCTGTCAAGAAACTATTTCCGGTCACCTTTAGAGAGTTCTCCCCAAAGCCGACCCGAAACCGACCTGAAACCTTGACGTTACACGCCTCTCATGCTAATTTCCCAGACGGCAAACGGGGTCGATTGTATCAAGCATCGTACGATACGCGCCGCCAATTGCCCCGCCTATGTAATGGGCGCAACCTGCCATGTTCAAATTTATAATCCTGGATCCATGAGTCCCTGGCGGCAAATCGCGCAAGTCATTGACCTACCTAAGGGATCAAAAAATCATCGATTAACCGATGGGTGAACCTCAAACTTTTTGAAACCCTTATTCAGGCCAAGCACTCACACTCTTTTGTCCACCATGGACTCACAGATTCAGGATAATGCCAAGAGGAGGGAATTACTGTGGGTAACGTTTTGATCAACGGCCGCACCGCCGTTCACGCCGGAAGCGGCGGCACCCTGACCACCGTCGACGTCTGCCGCACCACCATCGGCAAAGTCGTGGTCCCCATCTCCTATACCAACATCGCCAAATCGAGCGATTCCGATAAAACCGCCGGCAGCATCATCATCAACGGCAATCCCGCCTGCATCAAAAGTTCCACTTTCGCCAAAAGCACCGGCGACGAACCCGGAGATAAAATGGGCGTCGCCTCCGGCACCATCACCCAAAAGGCCGAATTCGTCACCGCCTCGGGCAACGTCTTTTTCGAAGGGGTCGCCGCCACCCGCCAGGGCGACCTGATGGTCTCCAACAACAAGAACACCGCGCCCATGCCCCTGGTTCAGGCCGGAGCCGGAGCGCCGCCCCAGGGGGTGATCGAGGGGGCGGAGGCGCAGGGGGGAACGGCGTTGCCGGATGTTATAGAGTGGGAAGTTGCCGGCGATGAGATGCATTTTGTTAAAGGGATCGTTGAGGGCGGTACCCCAGAAGAGGAGGGGGCATGACCGGCAACCCGAATCACCTTGATCCCAACAAAATCACCAAGCCCGTAGACAATTCCGAGAACCAGCAGGATGGACACCGGGAGATCGTTTTTTCAGTAACCCCGGGAGAGAAGACATTCTGCCTCAAGCTACAGGATTCGCGGCACACCTGGAACAATATCCCCTTGGGCACGATCAATTCCACGAAGAAGGACAAGCACCCCAAGGGAACTAACGTGCTGGTCCCCGTCGTTCCTTTGCGTTACACGACTCCCGAACTCACCCACCAACAGGCTGCGATTTTACGGCCAGGCTGGCTCTATGTATTCCTGAACGGCAAACTGTGGCGTGAACTGGAAGCTGTTGAAGGCGGATGCGTGCGGGACGTCAACCTGCAGTACAACAGGGACAAGGATGTCCGCAAGGCCACCGGTTACCACGACAACCGGGTTCTGCTTCCCTACAAGGTTTTCGGTAATGTCCAGTCGATCGAAATGGCTTTCTCCGAAGTACAGTGGAGCTGGGCGCGCATAAACAAGCTGCAGGAAGATGCCGACTTGCGTCAGCAGCGCATGCAGGAAATTGAACTGGGCGGGTACGACACCAGCTTCGAACCGATATTGCCGGAAGGGAACAAGGCACGGATCGAAAACGTGCAGCATGCACCGGAGCTGTATCACCTGGCGTTGCATCGCAAGAGCAATATTCCGGTGGTTTATTTACACGATCCGTTGGCCATTGCTGAAAACTATGTCGATGCCTTTTTCACCGTCGAAGGACAACTCACAGAGGTAATCAAAGGGCTGCCACAGCTCAAGCCCATCGAAGGTCGAGAGGAAATCAAAGACTTCTCCTCAGATGACAAGCAGGCTTATTATCGTGCTGCGGTTATGGCCTACCGGACGTTTTTCGATCCCAAGCTTGCCAAACGCAGCCGAAAATTCCTCGATAAGGGGATGGTAACCACTAAAGAAACCGATACCCTGATTGGCAAAGCCGCGAACGAGCTCGACAGGGCATATCTTGAAGAGATTCTGGCCGTAGAAAAACGCAGAGAATTGCGTGCCCAGGCCAGGGAAATCAAGCGCATCTACGTTGAATTTCTTGAGGGCAAGTTCGATGGTCAGGAAATCAGAGACGACCATCCTGATTTTGTCGACACCAGTGCCGCTCTGCTAGACTTCGCCAGCCTGGAAGGTATCGCTTGTATTCGCTTCTGGGACAAGGTGAAAGACCTGATCGGTTTTCTCAACCACGATCCCAGCGTGCTCGATTCTGCCCACGATATCGCTTCGCTTGTTGAGGCCGAACGCCCCAAGCCGGAAAGCGATCCGGGAAACCGATACCTCGAAAGCCTGCTTGATCCCACCCACCCGCTGCACAAAGCCCTCTTCCCAAGCGCGGAGCAGATCGACATCTATACGGCAGAGATGGATCTAGACCTTGATCACGATCAGCAGCCTGAACAGGCAGACGGCAGTGGTAAATTTCGCCCCTACGCGTTTGCCAGCGTGGTAGCTGCTTCTCGGCGAACACCAAGAGGGGTGGATAAAACGATAAAAAACGCCCTGGATCAAAGCGAAAAAATCGTATCAGATATCATTACAAGCTTTCAACGCCAGTGGAAGGCCGCGTTAAAAAACCAGAACACGGGCAGAATTGAGCCGCTGCTTCGACTCGTTAAGGGGGCGAAAATCCCCGAGCTTGCCGGAATGCATATTGCCAAGGCCGGCAGCGACTTGAACGGCTACGTCGTCATCGACGGCAAGTTGCGAATCATGGAGGTGCTGAACCGCCATCAGCGAAGATCGGCCACCTCAGCGGCTGGAAAACTAGCAGAAGACGTAATAAACGTAGTTGATCCTCGCACAAGCACGGTTATCGGTAGTCAGAAAATAACTGACCTAGGCAACTTTAAGGGCGTCTCGCCCAAGGTTACCGACCAGGGTTGGACCGAACTCTGGGGCAAGTCCGGTAAAGTTGGGAACCGATTTAACATTGTCCGCGCCCATGCCGATCTGGTCGTGGTGCCGGAGACCTCACCTTACGTCGTCAAATACCATAACCCCGATGCCGCCAGCAGTTCCGGTGTAAGTGCGAAGGTCAAAGCTCTGCGAGGACTCAGCAAGGCCCTCCCGCCGCTTGTAGCGGTGATGGAGGGGTGGAATCTGTGGAATGCGGTTTTCAATCCCGATTTAAATAGAAGGACAGCAAAAAAATATCTTACAAATCTTACAGGCCTTATGGCCCTCACTTACGCCACAACAGACGCCGCCATCAAAATCTGGGGCGAGGAAGCGGTCGCCAGCCGCTTTGCCAACCATGGCCAAACCGGCAGGTTCGGCAGCAGGGTAGTTAAAGGCACAATGAAAATCCTGGGTAAAGAAATTAAGATTTTCGGTGCGGCCGGCGCCGGGGTAGCAGGACTGGGCGCGGTTATGTCAGCCTGGGAGATGATCGAGAGCATTCAACTCGAAGATGACGATGCAGCCCTAGGACACGGTATCGCTATGGCGGGTTCAGTCGGTGTGGCCCTGGCCGGTCTGGGCGCCAGTGGTGTTACCATGCTCGCCTTCCTCGGGCCCTATGGATGGGCTTTTTTGGGAATTGCCGTCCTCGGCAGTGTTCTAGCCCATGTTTTCAAAGATACCGATTTAGAAAAATGGGTCAAACATGGACCCTTCAGTTTAGACAGAGAATCCCGGATGACCCAAAAATACGCGGGTAAGAAGCCGCACGAGGTGCATGAACATTTTATGGGAATGTTCATGCTCCCTTCAATTACCATGAAGCAAGATGCCTCCACTGGAAGCAGAGACGGGCATGGCAACCTGATCCCGGATATTTTAGTTGAGGTAATTGCCCCCGGTTTTGAACTCGCCCTCAGCACTCTTGACGTGCGGGCAACCGTCGAAGAAGGTGAGGTCGAGGTTCGCGGACATCAGCCAGCGCTTGCCCACATGAGTGGCAAGCAGAAAAGACAAACTCCGTATCTTATCGAACAACTTTATGCCGATATGCAAAGTCAACAGGTTATCGGCGCCCGCTACCGCTATCGTGCCCCGGGACCACACCTCGTTCGTTGGCGCGCTCGCGCCCGCCATATCACCAAGGATCAGA
>CALZIC010000101.1 GCA_945787285.1 uncultured Desulfuromonadales bacterium | reverse complement strand
GTGGTGCCGTCGACACAGATTGTGGGAGGTAGGTTCTCGGTCATAGTTTCAAAATCACCTTATCGTTGCCTGGGCCTGAGTCTAACAGAGTGCGCATCGGGCTGTAAACAGCAAAAAGCCCCCGCCGTCAGGGCCGACATGCAACCCGACATGCATCCTCATAAGCATCTTATATTACTTCCTTCAAAGGCGACATCGGGTGTTACGACGGTAGATATCTGATGCAGTATGAAATATTTTCATTTAGCATCTCGGTCAAGCATGGCGGATCGGGTTCCGCCAAACACCCATCCCTTTTCAGGAGGTTTTTCACAATGAAGCGTATTCTCGTAACCCTCATGGCGGTAGCTTTCCTGGCCACCAGTGCCCTTGTCTCAGTTGCTGCCGATGGTCCCGAAAAAGTCCTGTACGAAACCAAGAAGGGCAACGTCACCTTCAACCACAAGGCACACGGTGAAAGCCTCGGCTGTGAAGCCTGCCACGAAGGCACCCCTGGTAAGATCGATATCGACAAGGCTGCCGCCCACGGCGACAGCTGCAAAGGCTGCCACAAGAAAAACGACGGCCCCACCAAGTGTAACGCCTGCCACACGAAGTAATTTGCGCCGTTGTTTAATAAGCAATAAAAAGGGGGACGGTCCCGAACGGGACCGCCCCCTTTTTATCTACGTACAGCTCTGAACTAGCGCAGCAGTCGCGCCAGGTAGAGAAAGGTGCCCCCGACCGAGAGGGATGCCGCCAGGTTGCCGAGATTGCCTACGATCTGGGAAACCAGATAACGTGTCGGATATTCACGCATGATCGAGGGGATGTCGAAACTGTAGACCAGGATGTAAAGCTCGGAGCCCTTCCACAGAAAAATGCAGGCAAAGACGGCCATGAACGCGAGAAAGCCGCTGCCGATGGGGCTGTCCTTGACGTTCAGGTAGATCTTCCGGATCAGATCGATATTGATCAGCGACAGAAAAACCCAGTTGGCATGTTCAACGATGCGGATGGTCCGCAGGGTCTGGGCATCCGGGGGGGGATTGATGAGGATAAAGACCAGAGACGCGGCGATGACGGCGAGGGTGGTCAGGTAGACGTAGAGCTTGCTCCCCTCGAGCTCAAGGGTCCGGGAGAAGACATAGTATTCCTGAAAGCCATGGCTCATGACCAGAATCGAGAGGGTTCCGACGATATACCCCATGGCCTCTATCTGAGGGTTTCCCGCGCCGGGAAGGAAGGGTACAGCATTCGGCAGAAGCTCGCCGATGAGGATGAGAAAGAACCCGACGGAAATACTGGTCCAGACCCGGGCATTGCCAATACTGAAATAAAAGGAGACCAGGCCGGCAATTAACCAGAGAAACACCTGCACGACATTCCAATCCATCCACACCCTCCTGAAAAACTATTTTTTAAAAAAACTTCGCGCTTTTACCTTCCAAGCAGAGACAAGGCGCCCTGCTGCATTTCCTTGATCATCACCTCGATCTTCGATGGCCCGGCAACCAGCCGCGCATCTCTGGAGAGCCTTTCGAAAAAAAGGGCCAGGGCGCCATCGTCGAGAGAGTCGCCGAGAATCTTGTCAAAGTCCTTTTTGACCATCGCACTGCCGATCTTGCCGATGTGACGCAAGGCGGCCTCCTGAAACAGGGCCAGCAGGTTATTGCGCCGCTCCTTTTCCTCCCTCACCCGGTCGCGGAGGACTTCTTCCTGCCGGGACTCGGTCTGCAGAGCCAGGTCTTTCTGGGTTTTGCTCCA
Organism: uncultured Desulfuromonadales bacterium; assembly: GCA_945787285.1. Lineage (GTDB taxonomy): Bacteria > Desulfobacterota > Desulfuromonadia > Desulfuromonadales > Trichloromonadaceae > CALZIC01. The sequence goes on along the minus strand of CALZIC010000101.1, from coordinate 6,391 downwards.
CAGCGCCCCGATATCGGCCGAGGCCATCAGGTCAGCCATCCCCCCGGCCCCGCCGCCCCGGGTCGTCAGAACATCGACCTTGGCACCGGGCAGTCGGGCAACCGACATGGATGTATCCGCCGCCTTCTCGATATCGGTCGAGCCGTCATGGAAAAAACCGAGAGGGCTCCCCTCCCGGTAAAAAATCAAGGCGACCCGCTCGTCGGTGTAGATTCTCAGGCACCCGGTGATGGCCGACTCCCTGAGGCGGCCGAGCAGGGCCTTGATGTCGATCAGTTTGAGTTCCTGCCCCTTGTAAAGGACTTCACCGTGCAGCAGGGCGTGGACGCTGATCGCCAGTTCGGAAGAGAGGCGATAGACATTGAGGACCCCGTGACTGAACAGGGAATGCTCGAAAATTGCGGCAATCGCATCGTAAGCGATGAAACGCTCCTGCCCCGTCTCGAAGAGTGCGCTGACCAGGCGTCCCTTTTCAAAGATCAGCACACCCGTTTTTTCCGGAAAGTCAAACCGCAGATACCCGGAAAAGTTCCCGGTCTGAAGCTTGCCCAGTGCGGCCGGGAGGTTTATTTTTCCTGGGTTTATATTTTCCTTAACGGGATTGCCCCGGGGGAGCAGAACCATGAAACACCTCACCGGAAATGCGTTGTTAACGGCATGTACAATTATCTAGTTTTTTAAAGTATTTAGCCCGACATGTCAACATCTAGGCCCTGCCCTGCGCCCGACAGGAACTACTCCACCTGCAACTTTTCCCACCGATCGTAAAGGGCGGCGACATCGTCCTTGAGCCCGGCATGACGGGCTGAGACCTGGCGCCAGCGGTCGGCGTCCTGATACAGATCGGGATCGGCCATCTCCTCTTCCAGTCCGGCAAGGTCGCTCTCCCGGGCTTCAATAAGGGCCTCGACCTCCGCCAGGCTTTTTTGCCTGCGCCGCTCGAGCTTCTGGGCCTCCTTGCGCTCCTCGTGGCTACGGCGCCTCTCTCCCTTGCTTTCGGCGGCGGGGGGGGGCATGCCTTCCCCGCGATGCTCTACCCGCTCGGCCTGATGTCCCCCCTCGCCCCGGGCCTCTTTGGCCCGCAGGAAATCCTCGTAATTCCCCAGGTGTGAAACGACCTGCCCGCCGCCGACCTCCAGAACCCGTGAGGCCAGGGCGTCGACAAAGTAGCGGTCATGAGAAACAAAGACCAGGGTGCCGGGGTAATTGCCCAACGACTGCAGCAGGACCTCTTTCGATTGCAGATCGAGGTGATTGGTCGGCTCATCCAGCAGGAGCAGGTTGGCCGGGCGCAGCAGCAGAATGGCCAGGGCCAGGCGGTTGCGCTCACCGCCGGAGAGAACGGAAACCCGCTTATGGACGTCGTCGCCGCTGAACAGGAAGGTTCCCAGGATATCCCTTACTTTCGGAACCATGTCGAAAGGAGCCGCGCTGGTGATCTCTTCGAGGGCGGTTTTTTCCGGGCAGAGCACCTTGGCCTGGTCCTGGGCGAAGTAGGCCAGGCTCATGTTGTGCCCTTCGATACGCTCCCCACCGCGGGGGGGCTCATCCCCGGCCAGCAACCGCATGAGAGTCGACTTGCCCGCCCCGTTGGGTCCGACCAGGGCGAGCCGCTCGCCCTTTTCGACCGTAAGGTCGACCCCGTCGAGAACCGTCAGGTCGCCATACCCTTGGTCAACGCCTTTGAGTTCGATGGAGACGCGCCCCCCTTTGGGGGGATCGGGAAAGCGAAAGGCTATCTTTTTGCGAACCGGCGGCACCTGAATACGATCGATTTTATCGAGCTGCTTGATACGGCTCTGTACCAGCGAGGCCTTGTTGGCCTGGTACCGGAAACGGTTGATAAAGGCTTCGATCTTGGCGACTTCCTCGTCCTGACGTCGCTTGGCTTCCATCAGCGCCGAAATCCGTCGTTCCCGCTCAACGAGATATTTGCTGTAGTTGCCCGGGTACTCACTGAGCTTGCCGTTCCAGACCTCGACGATCTTGCCGACCACCTGATCGAGAAAGAAACGATCATGGGAGACCAGAACCACCGCATACGGATAGGAGGCCAGGTAGCCTTCGAGCCAGTCGCGGGCGGGCAGGTCGAGATGGTTGGTCGGTTCGTCCAGCAGAAGAAGATTCGGCCGCTGCAGCAGCAGCTTGGCCAAGGCGATGCGCATCTGCCATCCGCCCGAGAAGTGTTCGCACGCCTTGCCCCAGTCTTCCTCGGCAAAACCCAGGCCTCGCAAGACCTTGCCGATCTCGGTCTCCATGGTGTAGCCGCCGCGCTGGCGAAACGCCTCCTGAATGGTGGCGTAGCGCTCCATCAGGGCGTCATCGTCATGCTTATCGGCGATAGCCGCCTCGAGCCGCGCCAGCTCCGACTCCATTTCGAGCAGGTCGGCAAAGGCCAGACGCACCTCCTCAAAGAGGGAGCGCCCCCGGTGTTCGAGACCGTCCTGCGGCAGGTAGCCGAAGGTCGTCCCCCGCGCCACCTGGATGTCGCCGCCGTCGGTGGAAACCATGCCGCCCAGCATTTTAAGGAGGGTGGTCTTTCCGGCCCCGTTGTCTCCACACAAGCCGATCCGGTCAGCCGGGCGAATATGCCAGTCCACGCCGTTGAAAATGCGCCGGTCGGAAAAGTCTTTTATAATGTTTTTTAGCTGTAACATCCCTTATTTATAACACAACGGAATAAGCCATTAAACCTCCAAATGGGAAGCCCCCCCGTTTGCCAGATTCCGCTATTCAAAAACCGGTTTCTCTGTTATAGTTTTCGGTAATTCTTGCGTACCCGCGCCCGGTGCAAGAATGGTGATGATCGGGCGACCATGAGATTCGGACGTGAGCTGACCTGAAGCTCCGTTTTCAAAAGAACCTCCATCGAGCCGACGGCTCTGGATTTAAAGAAACACAACCTGAGGGAGACAGCCGGCGTCATTGCCGGCCGACGGCAGCCACGCCACCGGGGCAACAACACCCCCTGTGACCGGACCTGCCGCCCGGCTGACGACCAGCCTCCCCCGCCGCCGCGAGCCGTGCTCCCGGCCTACTTATCGAGATCGTCCTGCGGGCCGATCGAAAGGAACTTTATGAGTAAAAAAATGCTGATCAACGCCTCCCATCCGGAGGAAAACCGGGTAGCCATTGTCAAGGATGGCATCCTCACCGAACTCGACATTGAAATCGAGGGCAAAGAACAGACCAAGGGGAACATTTACAAGGCGGTTGTGGTCCGGGTTGAATCGGGTCTGCAAGCCGCCTTTGTCGATTACGGCGGCGAACGCCTGGGATTTCTGCAGATGGGGGAAATTCACCCCAACTATTACCGTCCCTCCGACGAAAAAGGCGAGAACAGGGGGCGCCCGCGCATCAACGACATCCTACAGCGAGGCCAGGAACTCCTGGTACAGATCGTCAAGGAGGAACGGGGCACCAAAGGGGCCGCGCTGACCACCTACCTGTCGCTGCCAGGACGCTACATGGTCCTGATGCCCGAAAGCAACACCAAGGGGATCTCCCGCAAGATTGAAGACGATTCGGAGCGCAAGGGCCTGAAAAAGGCCATGGCCTCTCTCGACCTGCCGGACAATGTCGGCTTTATCGTGCGCACCGCCGGCATCGGCCAGAGCAGCGAAGAGCTGAAGAGGGATTTCGACTACCTGCTGCGGGTCTACAAGAACATTCAGAACCTGGCCGACCGGACCAAGGCCCCGGCCCTGATCTACAAGGAGTCGAACCTGATCATCCGTTCGATCCGGGATTACTTCAGCGCCGACATCGATGAAGTGCTGGTCGATGACACCAAGGTCTTCCACGAGGCCAAGGAGTTCTTCCAGCAGGTCATGCCCGAGTATGCCCGACTGGTCAGGTTGCACAACGAAAAACGCCCCATCTTTGCCCGCTACCAGATCGAAGAACAGATCGAGGGGCTCAGCAGCAACAAGGTCCTCCTTACCTCAGGCGGATCCATCGTCATCGACTCCACCGAAGCCCTGGTCGCGATCGATGTCAACTCCGGCAAAATGGCCAGCGAACAGGGTGTTGAAGCGACCGCCTACAAAACCAACCTCGAAGCGGCCACCGAAGCGGGTAGACAGCTTCGCCTTCGCGACCTCGGCGGACTGGTCGTGATCGACTTTATCGACATGCGCGACCGCAAGCACATCCGCGAAGTCGAAAACAACCTCAAAGCGGCCCTGAAGGACGATAAGGCCCGGGTCACGGTCGGGCGGATAAGCAGCCAGTTCGGACTTCTTGAAATGAGCCGCCAGCGGATCAAGGCCACACTGGCCGAAGGGGCCTACCTCGCTTGCCCGCACTGCAACGGCACCGGGCACATCAAGAGCATCGAGGCCCAGTCGGTTGCGGTCATTCGCAAGATCCAGTCCGGAATCGCCAAGGGGCAGATCGGGCGGGTCGAAGGAGAGATCCCCCTCGACGTGGCCACCTACCTGCTGAACACCCGCCGCGACGATCTGCTGGCCATGGAGCGACAGCACAAGCTGGAAATTTTCGTTCAGGGATCCCCCTCTCTCGCCGCAGGCCTGTTCGAACTCAATTTCATCAAGCGGGAAAAGGAAGAACAGGCCCAGCCCGAGTTCGTCGATCCGCTGACCGCCATCTCGCTCCCCGAGCCTGAAACCGCAGAGGTTGAAGCGATCGAATCGTTGGAAGAAGGCGAAACGTCCGCAGGGGAGGCCGAAGGGGCCGAAGACGCACCGAAGAAAAGGCGCAGAAGGAGACGTCGGCGCAAAAAAACGGCCGAGAGCGGGGAAACTACCGCCGAGGAAACGGGTGCCGGCGAGGCCGACCATGCTGTTGGTGAACCGGCCCAGATGCCGCCGGTCGTCCCCTCGGCAGGGACAGAAGTACCGGCCGCAGCCGAAGCTGCCCCCGTTGATTCTGCGTCCTCAAGCGAGCAAGCGTCAACAGAAGCCTCGGCCGAAGTCTCCTTGACCGACAACCAGCCTCCCCAGGACGATGCGACCCGGGGCGAAAAACCTTCCCGCCCCCGCCGGCGGCGCAGGCGCAAACCTCACGGACATCGCACCGGCGAAGAAATCGCTGAAAACGATGCGAACGAAGCGGTTTCCACTTCCCCAGTCGCGGACGCAGATACGGAGGCCGGCGGAAAAAAGCCTGAATCGGCTGGCGTCAGCGAATCTGGCCCTGACCAAACAGCCGAGAAACCAACCGCGCCGGAGCCACCAGGGATCAGCACCGCCAAGAGTGCGTTTGCCGCAGAAGCGGTGACTCAAGAGCAGCCGGTTCTCAGCGAACCCGCGACCGACATGGCCCCCGAAACAGGAGAAGAGGCCCCCTCAAAGCCCAAAGCCCGCAGCCGTTCGCGAGCCAGAAAGGCGACGACCGAAGCGACAGTTGAGGAATCGGCAACTGAGACACCCGCGCCTGCGGCCACAGAGGCAGTAAAAAAGCCGACCAGGGCCAAGGCAACCCGCAGCCGAAAAAAACCGGCGGTGCGCAAAGAGGAAGCCCCCATCGAGGCGGCGTCCCAGGAAGCTGCCGAACCGGGCACAGCGCCCGCCCCGGTAGAGGCTGCAGCGCAGGAACCGCCCCAACCCAAGCCTGCCCGCAGTCGCTCACGCGCCCGCAAGCCCAAAGCAGAGGCGGTTGAAGCAGAGGCGCAGGAGACCGCAAACCCTGCACAGGAGCCGTCATCCGCCCAAAGCGAACCAGCCAAAGAGGTGGCGGCCAAACCGAAAGCGCCCCGCAAGCGCGCAGCACCGAAAAAGAAGGCCGCAGAAGAGCCCATGGCCGAAGCGCCCCCTGCAGCCGAAGCGCCCCAGGACACCGGAGCCGAACCTCAGCCCGAACCGGCCAAGGCGGCGCCTAAAAAACGCGCTCCCCGAAAAAAGGCGGCCCCTGCTTCCGCCGAGGGTGAGAGCGTCGTCGCCACCGGCGAAGAGGCACCGAAAAAACCGGCGCGCAAGACCACTGCCCGCAAAAAAACGGCGGAAACAGAGCCGGCCGAATCGACCGAGACCTCCGGGGCCAAGCCCCGAAAGACCCCGGCTCGGTCACGCGCCAAAAAGACCGGGACGGCCGCAGAGGCGACCACCGAAGAACCGAAGACGCCAGCCCCTCGCAAGCGGGCCGCGCGCAAAAAACCGGTCAGTCAAGAGGCTGACGAATAGCTGAAAAAGAAGAAGGCCGGGGCAGAAGCCCCGGCCTTTTTTAATGTCTTCATTTTTGAGCTGGTTGTCGTCCTTCTGATTTTTTGCGACAACCCGGAAGTCAGCAGGTGAGCTTTTCTGCCCCCCTTACGCATTCCCCTTCACAGGGCCAGGCACTACTTACCCGCCTTTTTGCGACTTTTCAGAAAGGCGACCAGCGCCCCTTCGCCGCCGTACTGCTTCGGCGCCCGCCCCCATTCCAGCACCCA
>CALZIC010000100.1 GCA_945787285.1 uncultured Desulfuromonadales bacterium | reverse complement strand
CGGCTCAAGTCGGACAGCCAGATGGGCCTCTTTTAAATAGTCGAATTCGAGAGTTCTGAATAAATTGACCCTGTGGAGAAAACAGTTATGACTCAGGCGGAACGCGACGAGTTGATGCAGATCGTTCGGGAGCTCTCCTACGAGCAGCGAGAGGTGACCCTGGCCTCCGGACGCAAGAGCAATTTCTATTTCGACGGCAAGCAGACCACCCTGCACGCCAAAGGTGGACTGCTGGTCGGCAAGGCCTTCTGGGAGGAAATCAAGGCCTTTGAAGGCCCCATTGACGGGGTCGGTGGCCTGACCCTCGGTGCTGATCCGATCGCCACGGCGACCAGCATCGCCGCCGTGCTCGCGGGAGAGCAGGCCCACGCCTTTATTATCCGCAAGGAGCCCAAGGGGCACGGCACCGGACAATGGCTCGAAGGGCGCAAAAACCTCCCCGCAGGCTCCAGGGTGGTCATTGTCGAAGATGTGACCACCACCGGCGGATCCTCCATCAAGGCCGTTGACCGCGCCCGTGAAGAAGGCCTCGAAGTGGTGGGGATCGTCACCCTGGTCGACCGCGAAGAGGGTGCCCGGGAAAACATCGAAGGCGCCGGAATTCCTTTGCGGGCCGTCTTTACCCGCACCCAGGTTGTCGGCTAGATTCCCGGGGCTTTAAAAAATCAAAAAAAAGGACGCTGCTTTGGCAGCGTCCTTTTTTTTTCTGGCAATTCACCTATCAGGCAATTGCATTCGATCCCTTATTTGATTTATGCTGATAATTCATTTGTATTTGTTATTGTTTTGTCAGGGTCTGAGGGGGGCGCCGTGGATCTATCAGAGTTTGAAATTCGAAGAATCCAGAAACTTGTCGAAAAGTATTGCGAAAGCCGAATACCGAAAGTGGCCCAGTGCCAGGTGAAGGTCGAATACAAACTCAGGAGCAACGAGGTGCTCCTCTACGAAATGAGGGCGTACTATCGCGACCCCTCCCAGTGGTACTCAAGCCCCATCGCTCGATTCAAAAAAGACCCGGAAACCCAGAACTGGTCGCTGTATTGCGCAGACCGCAGCCAGGTCTGGCAGCTTTTTGAACGCAACCCCCGGGCCCGCGACGTCGAGGTGCTGTTTGCCGAAGTCGCCGAAGATGCCACCGGCATCTTCTGGGGATAGTTCTTTTGTGATGCTACGAAAAAAGGGTGCGAATTAAATTCGCACCCTTTTTTCGGTTTTGAACGGTTACAGGTCCGGGTTATTCCTCATCCGAAATTTTAAAGACCTGCTGCACTCCCTGGAGTTGTTCTATCTTTTTCATATCGAGGAGGTGGGTGTCGCCGATCACCCCGATGATGACGCGATTGGCACCGGTCGACTGGTGAAAGTCAAAATCGAGGTCGGATAGATACTGTTTGACCGCCTGGACCTGGTCCTGCGTGACATTTTTTTTCATTACGATCAGCATGGCTTATAACCCTTTGGTGCGAATGCGCTCGAGGCTGCGCGATTCGTCGATTACTCGTTCAAAGAGGCGAACAATGGCGTCATCATCGAGCGGCCCAGGATTAGCCGCCTTCATGGCGTCGAAAATCCGGCTTTCCCGGGATGGATCATACACGGGAAGATCGAGGGTTTTTTTTATTTTCCCGATCTCGAGCGCCAGGTTGGCACGTTCGTTGAACATTTCCAGAAGTTGACGGTCGAGGGCATCGATCTTCTGCCGTATGTCATCGATGGTCAAAAGTGGCCTCCATAGTAGATTAAAACTGTTTGCGGATGGTGGTGTCTTGCTTCCAGTGAATATCGTCCGTTTCAGGATGGTCGATGGTGTAGTGCAGGCCGCGGCTTTCCTTGCGCTCGAGGGCGCAGCGAACGATCAACTCGGCCACGGTGGTGATGTTGCGCAGTTCGATGAGGTCGGAAGTAATGTTGAAGTCCCAGTAGTAGTCGGTGATCTCCTCCTGAACCATCTGGATGCGGCGCAGGGCCCTCACCAGGCGCTTGTTGGAGCGTACGATGCCTACATAGTTCCACATGGAGCGCCGGATTTCGTCCCAGTTGTGGGCGACGACAACCTCTTCATCGCTGTCGGTGGCGCTGCCGGAATCCCAGGGCTCTATGCCGGGGAAGGTGGCGGGCTGTTCGCAATGGCGCTCCAGCGAGCGCTCTGCGGCGCGATTGCCGTAAACAACCCCTTCGAGAAGGCTGTTGCTGGCCAGGCGGTTGGCGCCGTGCAGGCCGGTGCAGGAGACTTCCCCGATGGCAAAGAGGTTCTGAATGTCCGATTCCCCCCATTCGTCGACCTTGATGCCGCCGCACAGGTAATGGGCGGCCGGGACGACCGGGATCGGTTCTTTGACCATGTCGATGCCGTAAGACAGGCAGGTTTCGTAAATGTTGGGGAAACGGTCCGTGATGTACGCTTCGCCGCGGTGGGTGATGTCGAGAAAGACGCAGTCGTCGCCATGCACCTTCATTTCATTGTCAATGGCGCGGGCCACGATATCCCGGGGCGCAAGGTCCTTGAGTTTGTGGTATCCCGCCATGAAGGCCGTGCCGTCGCGCCGCCGCAGAATGGCCCCTTCGCCGCGCACCGCCTCAGAAATCAGAAACGACTTGGCCTGGTGGTGGAAGAGGGTGGTCGGGTGGAACTGCATGAATTCCATGTTGGCGATGGTGGCTCCGGCCCGGTAGGCCATTGCGACCCCATCGCCTGTGGCGACGTCCGGGTTGCAGGTATAAAGGTAGACCTTGCCGGCACCGCCGGTGGCCAGTACGGTAATGCGCGCCCCGAAGGGGATCACTTCCTTCTTTTCGATATCGAGAATGTAGGCGCCAAGGCAGCGGTCGGGGCGAATGCGCCGATGGGTCTGCTTGGCTTCGGTGATCAGGTCGACGGCAATGTGGTTCTCGTAAACCGTGATGTTGGGATGGTTCTGTACCGCCTCCACCAGGGCCCGTTCGATTTCCCGACCGGTTACGTCTTTGGCGTGGAATATGCGGCGCTGGCTGTGCCCCCCCTCGCGGGTCAGGTCGTAGGTGTTATCGTCATTTTTAGAAAACTTGACTCCCCAGTCGATCAGGTCACGAATGGCTTGCGGGCCGCTTTCCACCACCATGCGCACAATTTTCTCATCGGGAAGATGAACGCCGGCAATCATGGTGTCCTGAGTATGGGCGTCGAAGGAGTCCTCTTCGGAGAAGACCGAGGCGATGCCACCCTGGGCCAAATTGGTTGCAGTTTCCGAGATCTCCCGTTTGGTGATAACGGCAACAGACCCTTTTTCGGCAACTTTGAGTGCATAGGAAAGACCGGCGATGCCGCTGCCGATGACAAGGAAGTCCGAAGTGCTTTTCATTAGGTGGCCTCGTTGAGGTGACCGGAGACCGGGCCGCTGGTTGGCTTGGCGCACCAACCGCTGACCGGAATCCTGTATGGCTGAAGACAAGCATGCTTCTGGACCAGGTTCTCAAATGGAAACGACGCTGCTCCCATCCATGTCTCCGGATGGAATTCTGGCTATTAAAATGCGCTATTATCTGATGCGTCCGTCCGCTTGTCAAGCCTTTTGCCCGGCCTAAATAGGTTGAAATACAACATGTTTTGGTTTACATTTAAACATTAACGAAAGGGGTTGACCTGGCATGGTCCGGCTTCTACCGCAAATATTCTGTGCAATTGCAGTGATCTGTTCAGTTCTCGGCCTACCTGCTGCCGGTTTCGGCGATATCTACCGGTACGTGGATGAAAACGGTGTGGTGCAGTTTACCGATACCCCCACCGCGGGGCATTTTCGTTTTCATCGAAAAGAGCGGGGGGCTGGTGGCTCGGTAACGGATCTTATCACCCATTATGCCTCGATGTACGGCCTCGATACCTCGCTGGTCAAGGCGGTCATCAAGGTCGAGAGCGACTATGACCCCATGGCTGTTTCCAGCAAGGGGGCCCTTGGGCTGATGCAGCTGATTCCGGAAACGGCTAAAGATATGAATGTGGTCGACCCCATGAGTCCCGATCAGAACATTGCCGGCGGCACCCGGTATCTGCGGTTGATGCTTGATCAGTTCGGAGGCGATCTCGAGCTCGGGCTTGCCGCCTATAATGCCGGTCCGGGCAACGTGAAACGTTACGGAGGCATTCCCCCCTTCGATGAGACCATACGGTATGTCGAGAAAGTGAAGAAATACCTTCGCTACTATCGGCAGAGCAAGGATGCTATTTTATGAATTTCAGGTCTGGGTTGTTGAACCTTCCCAATCTTCTCACCCTCGGACGGATCGCCGCAATTCCGATTCTGGTTGTCCTGATCCTCTTCGACAGTCGCTCCGCAGGGTTCTGGGCCGCTGTTGTTTTTTCAGCCGCCGCGATCACCGACTGGCTCGACGGCTGGCTGGCCCGCAAGTGGGAAATCGTCACCGTGCTCGGCAAATTTCTCGATCCGCTGGCCGACAAGTTGATCGTCATGGCCGCGCTGATCATGCTCATTCCCCTCGGCCGGGTGCCGGCCTGGGCGGTCTTTCTCATTCTCGCCCGCGAGATGATTGTCACCGGCCTGCGCTCGATCGCCTCCTCGGAAGGGATCGTCATTTCCGCCAGTGATCTCGGAAAATACAAGACCATATTCCAGATGGTCGCTATTATCGGTCTGCTGCTGCACTACGACTACTACTGGTTTTTCGGCGTACGCCTGGAGTTTCTGCACGCCGACATGCATAACGTCGGCACCTTCTTTTTCTATATCGCCTTTATTATGACCATCTGGTCCGGCATCGATTATCTGGCCAAATTCTTTAAAGTCATTGCAAAATAAAGGTGGCGTCGGCGAAGCGAATTTTTTTCGAAATTTTTGTTGACTTGGAAATGAGCTTTTGGTACTTATATGGCCGCTTGCGACGGTGAGCGCCAAAACATACGAGCGGGAATAACTCAGTGGTAGAGTGCAACCTTGCCAAGGTTGAAGTCGCGAGTTCGAATCTCGTTTCCCGCTCCAGAATAAAACTAACCATTTTGTATGGTTAGATGACTATAGCCCCCGACTTTCATCAGTTTGATGAAAGTCGGGGGTTTTTTGTTTTTGCCACGCAAGACCTCCCTTGTATTTATGTGCTTGTTCAGTATTGCAATGGCTGTTGTCGAATTGCAATGTCGGGTAACTACGCGAAGGTAAGAGAAAAACTCCCTTCGTTTAGGTAGGGACGTTGCAATATTGCAATATCTGCTGTCGCTTTGAGGGGGATGTTGGGGAGGAAGGTCAGTTTAGGGGGGAAGATAGCATGAGCCAAAAGATGGAGAACTGACATTTAAAGACGATATTCTATTTTTCCTACAGCATGCTATTTGGAACAAAACCTGGGGCCTTTTGTTAAGGGAAACTGTCGTGTGCGGTGGTGTAGGAGACAAGTTAAGCTCATGTCATTACTTAAGAAAAAATTCGTACGTACTCAGGTCGGAGTCCTGGATTATAATTCTTTGGGGTCACTCTTTCTGATTCTCGTTATTCAAAATGATATCTTTTTCTCCTCCAGTTTCCCTGCTTCATTTTAAACGGGGTTCTACTCCTTGGCACGGCCCATGCTATTTACCTGATCTGCAGGCCTGTGAAATATCGAAGGTCTTGGCAGCATTCAGTCGTTGAGGGCGTCTCGCCTTTTAGATAAGAGCATGGGGTAAAGGAAATGAACACACTCAGAAAACAAGGGGGTAAAAAGCATGACCACTCATAAGAAATCGAGCCGAATTGTGAACGCTTTTTTTGGCGTCAGCAACGCTCGTGACATTATCAAGCTCTGGCCCGGAACGGTCCTGGCTGTGGCAGTGATGTTGACCGCCTTGCCGCTTGCCAGTTGGATCGGACATTGGGCCCTTGAACTGCAGGGTCTAGACTCCACGGGTAAGGGCAGCCCTCTCTCTCCGGTACTGGTGGCCATCATTTTAGGACTTCTGATTCGTAACCTGGTTCCCTTGCCTGAAAGCGTCAAGCCCGGAATCAAGTTCGCTGTGGCCAAACTGCTCAGGCTGGGAATCATTTTTGTCGGTATCAAGCTCAGTTTGATGGATGTGGTCAAGTTGGGTGCCTGGGGAATTCCCGTGGTCTTGGCTTGTATTACCGTGGGTATTCTCTTTGTCACCTGGTTTGCCCGCAAGCTTGGCGTTTCAGAACGCTTGGGGACCCTGATCGCGGCGGGAACGAGCATCTGCGGCGTAACGGCCATCGTCTCCACGGCGCCTGCCATTGAGGCCGAGGAGAGTGAGGTTGCTTATGCGGTGGCCAATATCGCATTTTTCGGCATGATAGGAATGTTTTTATATCCGTACCTGGCTCACCATTTTTTTGAAACCTCCGAACAGGTGGGGCTGTTTTTGGGTACCGCGGTTCATGATACCTCCCAGGTGGTCGGTGCTGCACTGACCTACCAGGAAATGTTCCATGATGACCTCGCTTTTAAGGCGGCCACGGTGACCAAGTTGACGCGGAACCTCTTTCTGGCCGCAGTCGTGCCTTTGCTGGCCATTTATTTTGCGAAGCAGCAGGTGCGGGAAGCAGGTATGGCTGCAAAAAAAGTCGATATCGGCAAGCTCTTTCCCCTCTTCGTGATTGGTTTTGTGGTGGCGGCAGTGGTCCGGTCGGTGGGCGATGCAACCCTGCAAAACGGTTTTGCCTTTGGGCTTTTTGATGCATCGACCTGGAAAATGCTGACCAAGCAAATTGGCGGAGTCTGGGGTTCCAAGTACCTGCTGGGGACTGCCATGGCGGCGGTGGGCCTGGGGACCAGCCTCTCAGTGTTCAAGGGTGTTGGGCTGAAACCTCTTATCGTCAGTTTTGTCGCCGCGTTGGTCGTGGGGGTCATGGGATTTTCGATGGCAATGCTGTTGGGGCCCTATGTTCACCTGTAATCAGGCAGGTTGTGAATCGACAGGTCAATCATGCCCGGATTCGCGGATCGAGGGTATGGCAAGTCGGGTCTGAGGTAAATCAGCTATAGGTAGGGTCTATGTCTAACGTAGTTTCTGTCAGGAATGAAACTTACTCGATTAGCTCAGTTGATAATGCCTTGAACATTCTGGAGGCATTCTGTGAGCTGGAGGGGAAGGTGAGCCTTACCCATTTAAGCCAAGTGCTGGGAATGCAAAAGTCACAGGTGTTTCGCTATCTGGCCACTTTTGAGCAAAGAGGCTATGTCCAGAAAGACGAAAAATCAAGCAAGTATAGCCTGGGTATTTCAGCATACGAGATGGGACAAAAGTCCCTGTCGCGCATGAGTTTGCTGGTCAAGGCAAAGCCGGAGATGGAGCGCTTGGCGCGGTTGTGTGATGAGGCGGTCTATCTTGCCGTGCCACGCAATCAGGATATTTTTCTGTTGGATATGGTCAATACGACCCAGGCCGTCGGTATAGTGCCCTTGGTTGGCAACCACTACCCGTCCTCTGAAACGGCAGCTGGAAAGGTTATTTTAGCTTTTGGTCCCGCTCAGGGCGGGGAGGGGGGCAATGTGTTTCCTTCGAGTCTCGATCGGGAACTGGAGGGCATCAGGCAGCAGACAGTCGCTGTTGACAGGGGCGGCTTTGGTGAGGGCGTGGTCAGTTTGGCCGTTCCTTTCTTCGATGGTCAAGATGATGTTTCCGGAAGTTTGTGCATTGTCGCACCTGAGTTTCGTTTGACAGCGGAACGCATTGATGCTGACTTGCTTCCTCGTTTGAAGAGATCTGGAGAGGCTGTATCTTCTAGGCTTGGGTATTTTTCACCGCCTGTTCAATAGAGAAAATTTTCAAGAATGTTTAACTGTTAAAGGCCTGATTGCTTTGCGTGTTGGGCCCGTCGCCTCGGCTTTTGGTCCCCCCTTTAAGGATCGGTTTCGGTGTGATGAAATGACCGGAGTTTTCAAGGCCAGCCCTTTCAAGGAAAAGACAGTGACACATCAGGTCCACCTCCGATGGGATCAGTGCAGGCAGGCCTTCTTGATGGTAAATGAGTGTTGTTTCAAATTCACCCTAGCGACCCTTCTTCAGGGATGCTGGGGTGAATTTGTTTTTTCTCCGTATTGCAGGGAATTGGGCGTGACTCAATTCCCTGCGATTTTTAGGCAACGGTTTCAGTTCATTGTTCTTGCTGCGGTAATAAATCCTGTGTAAATTCAAAATCTTCCAATGGACTCGTAATGGTAAAAAGTTGCTGCTATAGTTGTAAAAGGCGGTTTTAACGAGATCGAGTAGCACTCAATACCTGGGCAGGGTAACAGGGGCCAGGGTGGTCTGAGCGCT
>CALZIC010000099.1 GCA_945787285.1 uncultured Desulfuromonadales bacterium | reverse complement strand
CGGCAGCGCCTTGACAGCAACCAAAACGACTCAGAATTAACTGACACGATGAACCAAACAGCACACTAGGCGGCCTGGGCGTCGAGGATCTGGTCCAGCGCCTTGAGCAGATCGACCACCGAGAGGATGCCGACCAGGTCGTCTTCCTTGTTCAGCACCGGCATGGCGCCGAAACGGTTTTCAAGAAAGAGTTTGTTGGCCTTGCGAATGCTGTCGTAGGTGCGAACCACGGTCAGGTTGGTCGTCATCAAGTCCCTGACCCTGAGATTGTCGTCCAGGTTGTAGTCGTAGGCGATGTCGGGGGCCTCGTCCACCCATTCAGGGCGACGCAGGTCGCGGTCGCTCACCAGTCCCAGCAGTTTACCGTTGTCGTCCAGCACCGGGATGTGGCGCACTTTTTCGTCACGCATGCGGAAATAGGTCTGGCGGACCCCATCGTCGGGGAGAGCGCTGAAGACTTTGGGGGTCATGTGTTTGCTGACTTTCATACGATTCGTTCTCCGGATTCAGGCTGCGCAGCGCCTCTGCGCTGCAGGTTGAGTGATGTTGTTCGGTAACCCTCGATGTCGGGGTGTTGGCGGGAGGTGTCAAAACTCCGGCATCCCGTCCCCTGGGCCCATTGCGCCGGCGGGTTGCAAGTCCCTGCCAAATAAAGGATTAATGAGCTTTGGCCTTGTTTGCTGCCGTCATCGTATAGAGCGGTGCTGGCAAAACCTGCAAAATTCTGACCAATTTGTTGGTGCTGCCTGCTCCCTTCTCCCTTTTATTGGCCGGGGAGGTTGGGGTAGAATGATATGTGAGTTTTTGATGTACGGACCGGTTGTCGCCAGGAGTTGGCGTAACCCTTTTTTTCGGTGGATAAGTAAGGAGGTGCAAGGGCTTCCTCTTTTCTGTTATAGTGAACGACTTCGGTTTTTGCCGGAGAAATCATGATTATGCCCGGAGCCTTTATGGATCAAGAATACGACGATTTTTTCGAAGATGACGACGACAGCCAGGATCTTGAATTGGCCCAGCTGGCCCTCGACCGCGGTGAGAACGAAACCGCCCTGAACCTGGTCGAAGAGTACCTGGAAGATCACCCCCTCGACGTGGAAGCGCTTAACATCTGTGCCGTGTCGGCCTCGAACCTGGGAGATGAAGCTAAAGCCATGGGTCTGTACCAGAAGGCTTTGCGATTCGAACCTCGCAACGGGGCCCTGCACCACAACTACGGGGTTCTGCTTGAGCACCTGGGGGAGCACGAGCAGGCGCTGCAGCATTTTTACCGCTGCCTCGAACTGCAGCCCGATTTCCCCGAAGCCTATATCAACCTGGGCAATACCCTGGACGAGCTCGGACGTACCGAAGAGGGGTTGGCGATGTACGATCAGGCTCTCCGGCGCATCCCCGATTCGCCGGATGTCTACTTCAACAAGGGGTATGCGCTCAATCGCCTTGGCCGCTACCAGGAAGCTTTTGAAAGCCTGCAGCATGCCCTGGCTTTTAACAGCACTGATGCGGCCACCCTCAACGGCATCGGGTTTGCGCTCTCAGGTCTCGGGCGTGAACCTGAAGCGGTCGAGTTCTACGACCGCTCCATTCACCAGGATACCAGCGTTCCCACCTACTATTACAATCGGGCACTGACCCTTTATCGGCTCGGGCGATTTGATGAGGCGCTTGCCGATTTCGACCAGGCCCTTGAGCGGGCGCCGCAGTTTTACGAAGCCTTTATCGAAAAAGCTCACCTGCTTGTCGAAAAGGGAGAGGTCGATGCGGCTTGGGACGCTCTGGACCAGGCCCATGGGATCGACCCGGAGGGTCCGGAAGTCGCCTTTTATCAGGGCGTCATTCTCGAGAAGCGAGGGGATCTCCAGGGCGCCCTCGAGTCTCTGGAAGAGAGCCTGCGGCTTGCGCCCGATTCGATTTTTACCTTGAACAACAAGGGGAATGTTCTTATCGACCTGGGACGACTCAGCGAAGCCCTCACCTGTTTTGATTCGATTCTGGAAAAAACCGACAGTTACCCGCTGGCGCATTACAACCGCGCCTGCGTTTTTTCCTTGCAGGGCAAAATTCGCCAAGCGGTTCAGGCGTTGGGCAAAGCCGGGGCCCAGGATCCCCACTTTCTCGAGGATGCCCTGACCGACCCCGATTTCGACCAGATCCGCCACTCCCGCTCATTCGTCAAGCTGGTGGAGTCCAAAAAAAGCAGCCAATGAAAGAAGAGCAGGCTCTTTTCCCCGTTTTCGGCATGACCTGCCAGAAATGCGTCGCCAAGCTGACCTCCGCCATCGAGGACCTTGACGGCGTTGTTTCGGTACAGGTGAGCCTGGAGGACAAGGAGGCGCTGGTCGCTTTCGACGAAGAGCGTCTCGATGGCAAATCGATTGAAAAGGCCATCACCGATGCCGGCTTCAGGCTTTTCGACCTCCCCGCGGCTGCTCGGGCGGAACAGGACCGCGTTGAGAAGGGGCCTGATGGGCAAAGCCGTACATTCACCGTGCGCATCGGCGGAATGAGCTGCGCCAGCTGTGCCCGCACTATCGAAAAAGGGATGGCTGCACTTGACGGAGTACGGTCGGCGGTGGTCAATTTCGCTACCGAAAAACTCACTGTCGATTATCTTCCCTCCCTGCAGACCCGGCAGAGCATTGTCGCTAAAGTGGAGGAGCTTGGGTTCCGGGCCCTCGAAGGGGAGGCCGGGGAGGAGGGGCAGGGGGAGGCCGGCGCCCAGCTTGCCTGGCTGATCTTTTCAGCCTGCCTGACAGCGCCGATCATGCCGCTGATGTGGCTTCAGCCTTTCGGATCCATGACAGACTGGGGCATCGCCCTGCTGGCGACCGTGGTTCAGTTCAGCGCCGGCCTGACCTTCTATCGTGGCGCCTGGGCCTCCCTGCGCAATCGCTCGGCCAACATGGATGTTCTGGTGGCGCTCGGAATCACCGCCGCTTACGGATATTCGGTTCTGGCCCTGTTCGGTCTCTTTGGGCTTTCCGGTCCGGTTTTTTTCGAAACGAGCGCGATGCTCATAACCTTTATCCGGTTCGGCAAGTGGCTCGAGGCCCGGGCCAAGGGCAAAGCCGGAGAGGCGATGCGCAAGCTCCTTCGGCTGCAGGCCGATCGCGCCATCCTGCTGAGCGGTGGTGAAGAGCGAGAAGTTCCTGCCAGCGAGATTCGAGTCGGAGACCGGGTGGTCGTTCGTCCCGGGGAGAAGGTGCCGGTCGACGGGGAGGTTGAGCGGGGAGAGTCGGCCGTCGACGAGTCGATGGTGACCGGCGAGTCGCTGCCGGTGGAAAAGGGGCCCGGCGCGCAGGTGACCGGCGCCACCCTGAACTGCACCGGACGGCTGGTGGTGAGGGCGACCCGGGTCGGAGAGGAAACGGTCCTTTCGCAGATCGTGCGGATGGTCGAAAATGCCCAGGGCGAAAAGGCCCCCATCCAGCGCCTGGCCGATGCCGTCTCCAACGTTTTTGTCCCGATCGTTGTTGTCATCTCCCTGGTGACCCTGGGCGGCTGGTACCTTTTTTCCGATGCCGGGTTTGTCTTTGCTTTCAAGATGGCCATTGCCGTTCTGGTCATTGCCTGTCCCTGTGCCTTGGGGCTGGCCACGCCGACGGCGATCATGGTCGGCAGTTCGGTCGGTCTTTCCGCCGGCATCCTGTTTAAAAGCGCCGCGGTTCTGGAGCATATCTCGAGGCTTCAGGTGCTGCTTCTCGATAAGACCGGCACCCTGACCAAAGGGGCGTTTTCGCTGACCGAGGCGGTTGCCGCTTCGCCCGGCCTCGAGAGCGAACTGCTGCGTGTGGCCGCCGCTGCCGAAAATGCCAGCAGCCATCCACTGGCCCGGGCTGTTGTGGACTATGCCAGGGCGCAGGGGGTGATCCTCGAAGAGGCCGCCGATGTCCGCGAAGTCGGCGGGCACGGGCTGTCCTGTGTGGTATCCGGATCCGTCGTTCTGGCCGGCAGCCTGCGCCTTATGCAGCGGGAGGGGGTGCCCACCGGCCAGCTGGACACACAGGTCGACATGCTGGCCAGCCAGGGCAAATCGATCATTTATGTCGCCTCCGGCGGTTCGCTTCTGGGCGTTCTGGCTCTGGCCGATACTCTCAAGGACGGCGCGGCAGAGACGGTTCGGCAGCTGCGTGATCTGGGGCTGAAGACGGTGATGATCACCGGCGATCGCAGCGCCGCCGCCCGGACCGTGGCATCCAGGGTCGGTATCGATGCGTTCGAGGCGGAAGTGCTCCCGCAAGACAAGCAGGAGGTCGTGCGCAACTATCAGAAGCAGGGAATGTTTGTCGGCATGGTCGGGGACGGCATCAACGACGCCCCGGCGCTGGCCCAGGCCGATATCGGCATCGCCATCGGCAGCGGCACCGACGTCGCCAAGGAAACTGGCGACATCATTCTGGTTAAGAGCGATATTCGCGACGTGGTGCGAGGAATTCGCCTCGGCCGCAAGACCCTGATCAAAATCAGGCAGAACCTGTTCTGGGCCTTTTTCTACAACATCGTAGGCATACCGGTCGCGGCGGGCCTGCTGTACCCCGCTTTCGGTATTGTGCTCAAGCCCGAGTATGCCGGGCTGGCCATGGCTTTTTCGAGCGTTTCGGTGGTGACCAACAGCCTGCTCCTCGGACGCTATGGCAAAAAGCTCGACGGGTGAGGTGGCCGGTCTCAAGAAGTATGCAGGAGGCAAGGGGATGAAACGTCCAGTTATCATCGGGGTGATCGGCGCCTCCGAGGCCACCGAATTCGGCTACCAAACGGCCCGGGAGGTCGGCAGGCTGATCGCCGGGCGCAAGGCGGCCCTGGTCTGTGGCGGCCTGGGGGGTGTCATGGAGGCTGCCTGCCGCGGCTGCACCGAGGCGGGCGGCATGTCGATCGGCATCCTGCCGGGAGCGAGCGCCGATGCGGCCAACCCCTGGGTGACGGTTCCGGTGGTCAGCAACATGGGGCACGCCCGCAATGTGATGATTGCCCATACCGCGCAGGCCCTCATTGCCGTCGAGGGGGAATTCGGAACCCTTTCCGAAATCGCCATTGGCCTGAAGCTTGGGCGCCCTGTTATCCTTCTTGACAGCTGGTCCGCCATCGACGCGGCGGTGACCGCCGAATCTGCCGCAGAAGCCGTCGAGACCGCTTTTGAACTCCTTTCCCGTAACCGCTCCGATCACGCGAGGTGACACCGTGACCATCGACCTGGCCCGCTCCGAGGAATTTTCCAGCCAGTTTCTCAACTGGGTTGTCGGCAAGGGGAATATTCTTATCCTTGCTCATGACAACCCCGATCCCGACTCCCTGGCCTCGGCCATGGCCCTGAAGCACCTGATTCTGATCAAAGCCGGACTGAAGGCGACGGTGGCCTTCGGCGGGGTGATCGGCCGCGGGGAAAACAGGGTCATGGTTCAGAAGCTCGAAATCGACGCGGTCCCCATCGACCAGCTCGATCTCGACAGGTTTCAGGTGATCTGCATGGTCGACACCCAGCCGGGTACCGGAAACAACTCTCTTCCCTCCGATCGCATAGTCGATCTGGTGATCGATCACCATCCCGCCCGGCAGGTCTGCACCGGTTGCCGCTGGGTCGACATCCGCGAGAATT
Organism: uncultured Desulfuromonadales bacterium; assembly: GCA_945787285.1. Taxonomy (GTDB): domain Bacteria; phylum Desulfobacterota; class Desulfuromonadia; order Desulfuromonadales; family Trichloromonadaceae; genus CALZIC01. The sequence goes on along the minus strand of CALZIC010000099.1, from coordinate 2,656 downwards.
ACGGGGCCTCGGCCTCCATCCTGTTCGAATACCTGCTGGCCCAGAAGGTCACCATCAGCACCAAGCTGGCGACGATTCTCTTCTATGCCATCAAGTCCGAAACCCAGGACCTCGGCAGGGAATGGTGCAAAGCCGATCGAGAGGCCTATCTTCACCTGCTCCCCCTGGCCAACAACAGGATTCTTTTCGACATCATCCACCCCGAAGTGCCCCGGCAATACTTCGCTTCCTACTGCCGGGCCATCAGCAACGCCAAAACCTACGACGACGTTCTGGTCTTCAATCTTCACACCATCGATAATCCTGATATGGTCGCTGAAATGACCGATTTTCTTCTACGCGTCGACGGCATTGTCGTCGCCCTGGGGATGGGGTTGTATCAGGATATGGAAATCCTCTCCATGCGCACCTTGCGCCACGATATCAACGCCGGTGAGGTCATGGGGACCATCGTGAAGAAGCTCGGTACCGGGGGCGGGCACGGTATGATCGCCGGAGGGCAGGTGCGACCCGTGTCAGGGGAGCGAGCCGACCAGGTTCAGCTCGAAAAGACCCTGACCGACCGGCTGCTGGAGGCCTTGGGGCGTAAGACCAGAAAAGGCAAAAAGCTGGTTTCCCCCTGATTCCTCCCGCCCGATTGACTCTTCGTCGCCCTTTGGGGTATAAACATTCCCTTTCGGCCGAGGTGATTATGCTGCGTTTTTTCATCACATGCTTCTTGCTGCTCTGTGCGTCCTCCGGACTGGCGTCCGTCGAACTGGCCCTGGAGAACCGCTCCCCGGTGGTTCTGAAAGAGGTTTACCGGTATCGCGGTACGGCTTATCTGGCCCTGGACGATGTTTTGCCGGTACTGGGGCTGAGCGGCCGGTGGGATTCGGTACAGCACACCTACCGGATCCGGACTCCCATGGGGTACGCCGTGATCTCCCCCGGAAGCCAGTTTTTGCGCCTGGGCGACCGCTTCGTTCCGCTTCGCCTGCCCCCCCGCTTTATCGACGGGAGGCTGCGGGTTGACGAGACCTTTGTCATCGACCAGCTGCAGGCGCTGATGCCGCAGTCGATTTACTACCGGAATCTCAACCCTGTTGCAGAGCAGCCGGACCTCGATGAGTCGCCACTCGATCGCCTTTTCGGTTTCCTGATGCGGAAAAAAGAGCAGGTTCACGGTTCCGCCCTTGGCGGTGTCGTCATCGACCCCGGTCATGGCGGCGCCGATCCCGGAACGATCGCCCCGGACGGTGTCAAGGAAAAGGCCCTCGTTCTCGATGTGGCGAAATTGCTCGAAAAACAGCTGAAAATGAACCTCGATGTTCCCGTGTACCTGAGCCGGGACGGTGATTACGGTTTGACCCCGCAGCAGCGCGTGGAACCGGCGACCCGGTCCGGCGTCGATGTCTTGCTGCAGCTGCACGCCCAGGGGGCCCTGTCCGAAGCCCCTCGCGGGATCACCCTCTTTGTCCGTGCCCAGGAAGAGTTTGAAGACGGGGTCATCCCCGCAGAAGAGGGGCAGAGCATGCAGTTGGCCCAGGCCCTGAGCGATGTTTTGGTGAAGGCCGGCTTCAACGTCGTCGGTGTGATCAAAGCGCCTCTCGCCCCGTTGGGCCGTGGCAGCCTGCCGACCGTCTTTATCGAACTGGGATACCTCAGCAACCCGGCCGACCTGGCTCTGCTGGAAGCACCGGAAGGGCAGACCCGCCTGGCCGAGGCACTTTATCGTGGAATTAAACATTATGCCGATGGGCAGAAGGAGAATAACAGGTGAGCAGTTTGGAGATTAAACGCATAGATGAGCGGTCCGCCGATTCGTTGCGACCGGTTTCTTTTCAAAGGGGATTCACTCGCTACGCCGAGGGGTCGGTGCTGGTTTCGTTTGGTGAAACGAAGGTTCTCTGCAACGCCACGGTTGAGGAAAGGGTTCCCGGATTCATGCGCGGCGAGGGGAGGGGCTGGGTAACGGCCGAGTATTCCATGCTGCCCCGTGCGACCCACACCCGCAGTTCCAGGGAGTCTTCCCGCGGCAAGGTCGGCGGGCGCACCCACGAGATTCAGCGTCTCATCGGCCGGTCATTGCGTGCCGTAGTCGACCTTGACGCCCTGGGGGAGCGGAGCATTCAGATCGACTGCGATGTGCTGCAGGCCGACGGAGGCACCCGTACCGCCTCGATCACCGGCGCCTTCGTCGCCCTGGTCGATGCCATCCAGGGGCTTATCGATAAAGGATTGCTGAAAAGTTCGCCCATCAAAGAAGGTGTGGCGGCGGTCAGCGTCGGCATCGTTGACGGGGTCCCCCTGCTCGATGTGAATTACGATGAGGACTTTCGCGCCGCGGTCGACATGAATTACGTCATTACCGAGTCGGGTCGCTTTGTCGAAGTGCAGGGGACGGCTGAAGAAGAGCCCTTTACCATCGCTGAACTCGACGCGCTGCGCGACCTCGCCCTGGCCGGCTGCCGCGAACTCTGCGCCCTGCAGAGGCAGGTCCTGAAGGCCCAGCCATGAAGCTGCTGGTTGCGACCCGCAATAAGGGTAAGCTCAAAGAAATTGAAAGGCTCCTCGGCGGTCTCGGCATTCAGGTCGAGGGTCTCGATGCGCTTCCCGACCTGCCAGAAGTCGTCGAAGACGGCGAGACTTTTGAGGCCAACGCCATCAAGAAGGC
>CALZIC010000098.1 GCA_945787285.1 uncultured Desulfuromonadales bacterium | reverse complement strand
ACTCGTTCACTGTATTCGATATCTTCACCAACCAAACTGTTCTCGAAGGGAACAGGTTCCTTCCTGATGGAAACTTCGACCCGCAGAATGCGCCCCCGATCCCCCAACCTTCGACCATCGTTCTTCAGGGCGCAGGGCTAGCCGGACTGGCTTACATGCGCAGGCGGCAGAGCAAAGCCTGATCGATGACCCAACAGCAGACGGCGGCCAAGCGGCCGCCGTTTGTTTTTCAACTTTCCGAGTCCGGTTTCTTTACTGCCGCCGGCAAATTTGGGACGGGATTCGACAAATGAAAAGCATGAGGTAGATTTAACGGATATATTTTGCGTTTGCGGGGAGGTGCGGCATGAAAGGGTTTATTAAAAAAACGGGGTTTCTGGTATGGGGCCTTGTTTTGTTTCTTTGGGCAGGCTCAAGCATGGCCACCGACCTGGAACTCCCGCCGGAGGCCTCAGCTCAAAGCTCCCTTGTCGCAACTGGTGTGGGCCCCGCTGAGGGGATGCCTGCTCAAAATCTCTCCACCGCCCGGCAAACGGCGACCAGGCTCAAAAGGAAAGCTCCAACAAGACCTTCCCCATCGCGCAGATCTTTCGCCCCTGACCGAATACTGGTGCAACTCAAGACCCCTCTGCCGGAAGCCTCTATTGCGACGGTTTCGCCTGCTCCCAGAACCGGCCTGGCCTCGTTTGATGAAAAGATGCTTCGGCATGGCGTTCGGAGCATCACCCCGCTGTTTCAGAAATCCCCGGCTGCGAGTGCCCTGAGTGACTCTCCCGGCAATCGTCCAAACTCCCCCGGCCTGGACCTGATTCACCTGGTCCAGATCCCGGAAGGAAAAGATGTCCTTGCCGTCCTTGAGGATTTCCGCTCCGACCCCAATATCCTTCATGCCGAACCCGACTACCTCTACCATGGGTTGGCGATCCCCAATGATCCGCGATTTTCCTTTCAATGGGCTTTGAACAGCATCCGTGCGCCCCAGGCCTGGGACCTGATCTCCTCGCCTGAAGCCGTTACCGTGGCGGTGGTGGATTCGGGGATCGACTATCGTCACGAGGACCTCACCGGCAAGGTGGTGCCCGGCTACGATTACGTAAACAGCGATAGCGACCCTTTGGACGATCAGGGGCACGGCACTCATGTTGCGGGGGTTATTGCCGCCAGTTCAAACAACGGTCTGGGAATTGCCGGGGTGGATTGGAATGCCCGCCTGATGCCCGTGAAGGTTTTGGACGCCGCCAGCGTTGGGTGGGGGGCCTGGCTTATCCAGGGGATCACTTATGCGGCCAACAATGGAGCCCGCGTGATTAACCTGAGCGTGGGAAACGACAAATTCAGCGAGTTTGTCCAGAACGCCATCAACGACGCTCACGCCAAGGGCTGTCTGGTGGTGGCCGCCATGGGAAACCAGGATGGCAGTGTTCCGATGTACCCCGCAGCCTATCAGAATGTTCTGGCGGTGGGAGCGGTCGATAACCAGGACCAGCGAGTGACAGGATTGAACTGGGGCTCCAATATCGGCCCCCACATTGACCTGGTTGCACCTGGAATGGGCATTTTAAGTACGCTCCCATCAAATCGCTACGAAAGCTGGGATGGTACCTCAATGGCTTCGCCCCAGGTCGTCGGTGTTGCGGCATTGGTCTGGTCCGTGAATCCCGCCCTGACCCATGACAAGGTGGCTCAGATTATTCAAGAGTCAGCCGACGATCAGGTCGGCAATTCATCCGAAGACATTCAAGGCTGGGACCAGTACTACGGCTGGGGGCGGGTTGACGCACTCGGCGCCGTTCAACTGGCCCAGGGGACCGTTACGCCCCCTGAACCTCCCGGAAACAACTCTCCAAGTTTCACCAGCAACCCGGTAACCGGGGCGACCGAGGACGCGGCATACGGTTATAACGTTTTCCTCACAGATCCAGACCCCCAGGAGACCCTGACGGTATCAGGCAGCTATCCCGCCTGGCTGACCCTGACCCAGCAGAGCAACACCTCTGCCACCCTGGTCGGCACCCCGGGCAACGGCGCTGTCGGCAGTCATGCAGTGCAGCTGACCGTTCGCGACAGCTCCCAGGTCAGCGTTAGCCAGTCCTTTACCATCGTCGTGACCAACGTCAACGATGCGCCGACCATTACCAGTACGGCAAGAACCTCAGCGACCGAAGATTCCGCCTATAGCTATAACATTTCGGCCTCGGATGTGGACCGCGGCGACTCGGTTTCGATCTCTGGCAACCATCCCGGCTGGCTGACCCTGACTGACAACGGTAACGGGAGCGCAACCCTTGCCGGGACGCCGGGCAATGCCCAGGTAGGCACCCACAATATCATCCTCAAAGTCACGGATACTGCCGGGGCCTTTGTCGAGCAGTCCTTCACGGTTACCGTGGCCAACGTCAACGATTTGCCGGGATTCACCAGCGCACCTGTGACCTCGGCGCAGCAGGGGGCCACATACAGCTATTCAATCAGGGCATCTGATCCTGACGCTGGCGATACCTTGAGCATCACCGGCACTTATCCGACCTGGATGTCCCTGGCTGGAGGGGCCAATGGCACCGCCACCTTAAGCGGGACACCGGGCCCTGGCGATGTCGGAAATTTTAACATCTCACTCACGGTCCGCGACGCGGCCAATGCTTTCGCGGAGCAGTCTTTCACTATCACGGTCGCCAACGTCAACGATCCTCCTGCATTCACCACCACACCTCTCACCTCGGTCAGCGAGGGGGCGGCCTACAGCTATGCCGTCAGCGCTTCGGATCCCGATGCCGGCGACACGTTGGCCATTACGGGGACCGTTCCGTCCTGGCTGAGGCTGACCGATAACGGCAACGGCACCGCTTCTTTGAGCGGCACCCCCGGCAGCGCTGAGATTGGCAGTCATGCGGTGACCCTGAAGGTGGCAGACGCGGCCGGAGCTTTTGTCGAACAGTCCTTCGCCATTTCTGTTGATAACGTCAACGATGCGCCGACCTTTACCAGCTCCCCGGTCACCACGACCTCCGGGGGCCAGCCTTACAACTATGTCGTAGGGGCTGCGGACCCCGATGCGGGCGACAGCCTGACATTCAGCGGAACCTATCCGACCTGGCTGAATCTGACCGACAACGGAAATGGCACAGCAACCCTGTCCGGGACTCCCGGCAACGGTGATAGCGGCGATTATCCCATTGAGCTTGTCGCTGCCGACGCAGCTGGGCTGACAGCTGTTCAAACCTATAGCCTCAGTGTCGCTTCGGCGCCCGTTCTGGGGGGCCTGGAATGCCCCAACGCCTGCCTGAGTCGAGTCGATGGCGGTGACCCGGCCAGCAATCTCGACCCGGCTACCGGTCAGCCGCGGATCGATGTGGAATACGCCTTCAGCCTGGTCATGAACGACAGTTCCGGCGCGCCTCCTCAACAGGTCAGGTTGATCCTCAACGGCTACAGCTATCCCCTGGAGCTGCTTTTGGGGACCCCGGCAACCGGGGCATACTATGGTCTGGCCTTGCCGCTCGGCCTTGTAGCGACGAACCTCTATCATTTCGAAGCGCGGGACAGCACCGGGAATCTCATCTACCGGCTGCCAGAGACCGGGGAGATGACTGGGCCAACGATGGAAATGCTCAACGGGCTCAATATGGCCGGGGTGCCTGGGGATCTCACCCAGACTTCCCTGGGGGCGGTCGAGGCCCTGGGCACCGCAGACGCCTATCGGTGGATACCGGCGGGATTGACATCCAATGTCAACCAGGGGCGTTTTGTCTTGGTCGACGAGTCGGGGCCGGTCAATGCCGGTGAGGGTTTCTTCGTCACTCGCGGCGCAAATATGTCGACCATGCCGAGTCTCGACAACCTGCCGGAGGTGGCCGCAGAAACATTTACCATAAACCTCGGGCCGGGCTGGAACCTGATCAGCAACCCCTACCGCGGTCAGGTCAGGCTTGCCGACACGCTGGTGGAGAGAGGCTCCGATGTGCCTGTGGGCTGGGAGCAGGCGGCGGCCAACCAGTGGCTGATTAATTCGATTTATTACTACAAGGGCAGCGATTGGGGCAGCGCCTATGGTTTCGAGAGCGCCGGAGGCAACCCCGAGGCGATCCTGGTCCCTGGAATGGGCTATTGGGTCTATCTCAGCCGGAATGATGTCTCTTATCGCATGATCATACCCAAGCCTCAGCAGTAGGAGGTGCCATGAAAAGCCGATTGTTTAGAGGTCTTATAATCGCGGCCTGTGCCTGTCTGTTTGCTCTGGATGTGCCGGCCTGGAGTGCGGACGGATGGGAGGCGGCGCTCAAGGTCAAGGCTGAAGGGGCAGAAAGCAAACTTTCTTTCGGCCAGCGAGTCGATGCAGGCAGCGGGATTGATGGCCGCTATGATGTGCCGGCCATGCTCTCGGGGCCTTTGAGTGTTTATTTTCTGATTGGCCAGCAGCAGTTCTGGCGCGACATCAGATCAATGGCCTTCGGAAGAACCCAGATCTGGACCCTGCGGGTCGAAAACGAAAGTCCGGGTCAGACTGTGGCTTTAGCTTGGGCCCAGGAGGATTTACCTCGGTGGGCCAGGGTGAAGCTTTTTGATTTGGTCGGCCAGGTCCAATTGGATATGCGGCGCCAGGGCCGTTACGTTTTCACCAGCGGTGAGTCGCCCAGAGAGTTTCAGATAATACTCAGGTCCAGGTCGAAAAAGAGACGATGAAAACGTTCATCGAGGCGGTCAAACTGTATTGCCTGCTGGCGATTGGCTTCTTTGGGCTTGTAGCCTGCGGCGGGGGAGGAGGCGGAGGTTCGGGTGGCGGGACGCCAGCGGACGGTACTGCACCGACGGTCACTGCCCACTCTCCCTTGGCAAATGCAACGGGCGTTGCCGTCGATACGCTGGTAAATGCAACCTTCAGTGAAGCGATCGATCCCTTGCAGGCGAATGGCAGCTTCAACCTGATCGACGATCAAGGCTTCAGTGAGCCAGGCGCTCTTGCCTATGATGAGGCAACCCGGGTGGGCACATTTACCCCCGACAGCCTCCTTGCAGAGGATACCCGCTACACGGCGACCATCGGGGCAGAGCTTGAAGATCTTGCAGGCAACCCCCTTGCGGGAGATTTCAGCTGGAGCTTTACGACCGGGCCTTCTCCGACGCTGGTCCTTACCGAACCCGAAGATGAGGCGCTGGAGGTCCCGGTCGAGGTCGCTATCCGGGTGGGTTTCAGTGAGGCCATGGATCAGGCATCCATCTCCCAAGCGTCGTTGGAGGTCATTAACCTGTCTGATGGGGGAGTCGCTGTTGCTGGAAGTCTGAATTATGACCCGGCTTCTGCCATTGCAACCTTTACCCCCACGGATGCGCTCTTCGTGGATACGACTTACCAGGTCACCCAGCGCCTGGGTCCCACCGACCTGGCGGGAAACCCATTAGCTGCAGAGGCTGTCTGGACCTTTACCACCGAAACAAGCTTTCTTCCACCCCCGCCGCCCTTTCCTTAATTTCAATTTTGGGGTGATCCTACCGAGGTCGTCATTTCCGCAGAGTTTTTTGGCGGGAATCCAGGTCTTAACTGCTTGAAATGCTGGATCCCCGACAGAATCACTCGGGGATGACGGGCTGGGGATTTGGTTGGTCTCGAAGATGTATATCTGAGCACAAACGCAGTGCAAAATGTTTCACCCTTCCACCGCCTCATCAAATTTCGTCATTCCCACAGAGCCTTTGGGCGGGAATCCAGGTCTTAAGTGCTTGAATTGCTGGATCCCGGCAGCATCATTCGGGGATAACGGGCTTGGGATTTGGGTGCTCCGGCGGAGTAACGCACCTGTCTGGCTGACACAGGCGCTGTGTGTTCCGGATGAGGGCAAACTTTCGCTGCGCATCGTCATTGCTGCAGAACGGTAGGGTGGGGCCTGCCCCACCATGGTCAAGTTTCGGTGGGGCAGGCCCCACCCTACAAATCAAAGAAACATTTCAGGTCCTATATCCCCCGCATCCCTAGCGAATCCGTAGGGCGGCCACTGGCCGCCGACATGCACTGCCGCTCAATCGGAGCCGCCCGTTGGCGCACAATCAAAATTCCTGGAGATGGGTGCGCCGTCGTTTCGTCTCCATTGGAGTCTGGCTGCATGTCGTCGGGCGGTGCCCGACCTACTCAATCGCCGCCTTTAGGCGGCCCATGGGTTGAGCTGGATCATTCGGGGATGACGGGATGAAGATGCGAGTGCCGGCGAAGAGGAACGCGCCTGTCTCTCTGGCCCAGACGCTTTGGGTAATGCTTCCCCATTTCACCTATTCACCGCGTCTCGTCATTCCCGCAGAGTTTTTGGGCGGGAATCCAGGTTTTAGGTGCGTGAAATTCTGGATCCCCGATAGGATCATTCGGGGATGACGGGCTTGGTTGAATGGTCTGGCTTGAAATAGGCAGTTTTAAGGAAGCGAGAAGTGATCATTCTTTATCTCCCTCATCCCAATCCCTATCTTTAGTACCCTCCCAGAATAAAATCCGAAAAGACCATCTGCCAGCTCACCAGCAGCACAAAAACCGTGAAACAGACCAGGGTCACCAAAGCAAGCCTGCGCTGCACGTCGGGGATGGTTCCCTTCAGGCTTTGAATATTACGAAACGGCATCAGCAACCCGACGCCCATGGCCGGTACCGCTCCGCCGAACAGGCTGAGGTAAAGGGGATAGCCGACAAAGCCGTAGCCGGCCTGCAGGATGTCAAAAGGGCAGTGGTGGGAGGGCAGCTCGTAGTAATAGAGGGATATGAACGAGATGATGGCGGCAAGGGAGATCGCGAAGGCTCCAACGCCGAAGAGGGAGAAGAGAAAGCCGCAGCGGCCGCACAGGTAAAAATAGAGGCCGCTTGCCAGGGTCAACCCCATACCCAGGTAGAAGGCGATCTTGGTCGGAAGACTCGGCAAGGCCGCGAGATCGGCGGAGAGACTGTCGGTGCCAGCGCTGAAAAGGCTGCCGCAGCAGGAGGTGATGACGTTGGGTTCCAACGAGAGCAGGTAGAACCCCTGCAGGACCGCCCCGGCACAGACCACCGGGGTGATGAGCAGCAAAAGCAGGTACTTTTTTCGGATCAGCGGATAGTCGTAGCCCCTGGTGTCGGCATGGTTAAGAATCAACCAGAGGCCGGCGAGCAGGAACCCGGCGATTTTTAGAAGCAGGGCAGGGTAGCCGAACTGGTTGGCGCCCAGGGTGCCAGAAGCGCACATGGCGCCGACAAAGAGCGGGTGCAGGCTGTCGGCGGTGTAGATGAACAGAAAAAGCGAGATCAGCTCAAAGCCGAAGGCGTAGGTCAGGATGGTGGAGATCAGGTAGGTCTTGCGCTCCAGGCGCAGCTGCAGCTCGCTGCCGCTCTTGAGGTTCCAGCGCAGCAGGATGCGCAGGCCGATACCGCAGGAGTAAATCAGTAGCAGCCCGGTCAGCAATGAGCCGACCAGTAGGGCGATGACGGATGGATGCAAAAGCATAAAAGACCGTAATTGGTGATTCGTGATTGGTTGAAAGCTATGGGTTATGGGTTATGGGTTTAATTCAAAATTCAAAATTCAAAATTGCACTCTTCACCTTGGTTTGATACGCGTCGCGCGGATGCCGCCGTCCGATTCCACCACCCCGCGAATCTCTACCCGCTCCCCAACCCTGGGGCTTTTTTTGATCCGGGTACCACCATCTGCTTCTACTTTCATTCCATCGATTTCCCAGGTGCCGGTGAGGGCTCCCCTGTAGCGAACCCTTTTGCCGACCGGCAGGGGGGCCCGGTTGCCCTGGTCATCGGGGGCGCCGGCGGCGATCCAGTCGACAATCCGGTGAATTTCTGCCTCCTCAAGGTAGGGCGGCCCGTCGAACGGCATCCTGGGGCGTGATAAGCCCTTGATGCGGCGCACCACTTCGCTTGCCGCCGGATTCCCCGGGACGACACTCGCACGCTCGCCCGAGGCCAGGATCTCACGATAACCCGTCGCTAAAAAGCCTTCGGGGGCTGGGCCCATAATGCCCTTTTGGCTGTGGCACTTGGCACAGCGCGACAAGAAGAGGGGGGCAACGTCAGACCAGCGGGGTGGTCCCTGTTTTGCGGCGGGCGCTTCGGCCGGCGGCTCCTGGGGCGGTTCAGATGCCGGTGCCACCGCTGCAGCCGGCAGTCCTGCGGCGATCCAGTCTTCAAGCAGCTTTATCTCCTCGTCGCTGAGCCAGGGGGGCCCGGTAAGAGGCATGCGCGGCAGGCTCTGGCCACGAACTCTGCGAATCAGCTCGCTTTCGCCAGGTTTGCCAGGGACAACC
>CALZIC010000097.1 GCA_945787285.1 uncultured Desulfuromonadales bacterium | reverse complement strand
CGTTCTTCAGGAGGGGGTCGAATTCGATCGCCTCGGGCTGGGGATCATCGACGAGCAGCACCGCTTCGGCGTCAGGCAGCGCGGCGTTCTGAAAAAGAAGGGGGAGTTCCCGCATATCCTGGTGATGACGGCGACTCCGATCCCGCGCACCCTGTCACTGACCCTGTATGGTGACCTGGCCCTTTCGGTGATCGACCAACTTCCCCCGGGAAGAACCCCGATCGAAACCCGGGTTTTGTCCGAGCGGGCCACGGAGCGGGCGTATTCTTTCATTAAAAAGGAAATCGCCGCCGGCCGCCAGGCCTACGTCGTCTATCCGCTGGTCGAGGAATCGGAAAAGGTCGACCTGAGGGCCGCAAGCGAAGGGGCCGAACATCTGCAGGCGGTCTTTCCCGACTACACCGTGGGACTCATCCACGGGCAGATGAAAGCGGATGAAAAAGAAGCGACCATGATGCAGTTCAAGGACGGCCGCATCGACATTCTGGTGGCGACCACGGTGATTGAGGTCGGCATCGATGTGCCCAATGCGACTGTCATGATGGTTGAGCACGCCGAGCGGTTCGGGCTGGCCCAGCTACATCAGCTGCGCGGCCGGGTAGGGCGGGGGAGCGCGCAAAGTACCTGCCTGTTGTTGCGCAGCGACCGCTGCAGCGAAGACGGTTTGCGGCGCCTCGAGGTCATGGCGCAGACCACCGACGGCTTTCGCATTGCCGAAGCCGACCTTGAAATACGCGGTCCCGGTGAGTTCCTGGGAACCCGCCAGTCCGGTCTGCCCGACTTCAGAGTGGCCAACCTGCTGCGCGACGGCCGGGTCCTCGAAGAAGCCCGCGAAGACGCATTCCGGCTGGCCAACGAGAGCGATTTTCTCACCAGCCCCCTATATGCCCAGCTGCGCCAGGTGCTTCTCGATCGCTGGGGAAGCCGCCTGGAGTTGGCCAACGTCGGGTAAGTCCGTCGTGTTCCAAGGATTTGGCCCTCCCCATCCTTTCTCATTAAAAAATATCCGGATAAAACATGAGCATCAAACCCGAACGCATCGAAACAGACCTGAATGAAATAGCCGCATTCGGGCGCCTCGAGAATGGCGGCGTGACCCGGCTGGCCTTTTCAGAGGCCGACCGGTCAGCTAGGGCCTATCTTGAAAAGGTTATGGAAAATTCGGGCCTTGAGGTTCGCATCGATGCTGCCGGCAACCTGTTTGGACGCAGAGCGGGCCTCGAGGATCTGCCGCCGGTGGTGATCGGTTCGCATCTCGATACCGTCCCTGAAGGGGGCCACTACGACGGCATTGTCGGCGTGGTGGCCGGCCTTGAGGTGGTTCGGGCGCTCGATGATGCGCAGGTCGCCACCCGGCGTCCAGTCGAAATCGTCAATTTCTCCGCCGAAGAATCGAGCCGATTCGGCATCGCGACCCTGGGCTCCAAGATCATCACCGGCAAAATCGATTGTCAACAGTTGGCGACCCTGGCCGACAAAGCCGGAACATCCTTTTTCGATGCGCTGAGGAGTGTCGGCGGTGATCCGCAGCGCCTTGAAGAGTCAGTCCTCTCGAAGAATTCTGTTCATGCCTTTCTGGAGCTGCACATCGAGCAGGGTCCGGTCCTTGAGAACAAACAGATGCCTATCGGCATCGTCACATCGATTGCGGCGCCGACCCGGTTCAAGATCCGGATCGAGGGGCGCGCCGACCATTCGGGCACCACGCCCATGAACCTGCGCAAAGACGCCCTGGCGGCCGCCTCGGAAATCGTACTCGGCATCGAACGCATCGCGGCATGCGAGGCCGGCGAGCATACCGTCGGCACGGTCGGTTACCTGAACGTCGATCCCGGGGTGATGAACGTCGTTCCGTCAAGGGTCGAACTCGGTGTCGACCTTCGAGACATCTGTGCCAGAAGCAAACAGGCGGCGACGGAGAAGGTCCTGCAACTGTTTGGCGAAGTCGCCCGGCGCCGTGGGGTGACCATCGACCACGAGTTGCTCTGCGATGACGACCCCGTCGAACTCTCCGGCGAACCCATTGCCTGTCTCGAAAAAGCCGCATGCGAAGCCGGCCTGGCGTATGTGAAAATGCCCAGCGGTGCCGGACACGATGCCATGAACATGGCCACCGTGGCACCGACCGCCATGATCTTCGTGCCGAGCGAAAATGGCATCAGCCATAACATTGCCGAGAAGACCCGTCTCGAGGATATCTGCAAGGGAACCGAAGTCCTTCTGCGGGCAACCCGCTTGCTGGCCGATAACTAGTGTGCTGTTTGGTTAATCGTGTCAGTTAATTCCGAGTCAATTTGGTTGCTGTCAAGGCGTTGCCGACGCAGGCCTAGCGTTGCGTTAAGTCAAGGAGGCACAACGCAGACAGCGGCCAAAAGGGCTGGAATTATAGGTCACGATTAACCGCACAGTGCACTAGCACGTGATCCATGTGCACAAAAAACGGGCTGCTAAAATGGCCCTGTAACGGGCGATCGTCCCAGAGTTCATATGTCGGTATGGACCGAATATCGAGCATTTGTGCCTCTGTTATGTCAATGGCGACTCCTCGCTGAATTACCCGATATCAACCCAGTATCGAATAAACTCCAGGCAACCCCTGTCCGTCCTTTGTCACCACTCAAAGGTTTACATAATATATCTTATGCGACGTTACGTGCATATTGTAAGCTAGAACCTGTTGACAGACATCACTATCCGAAATGTAGCAAGCCTTACGACGTCAAAACCCACCCCGCCGACAAATGGCGACCAACCCTTCATTTCTGGCCACACCAACCCCTGCCTCCATTGAAAAAAGTCGCTCACAGGGCAAATTTCGAGGTCGGCATTGTAAGCCCCTGAAAACGGCTGATCCGGCAGCCCGAGGTTCAATCCTCACGCCTGCCATACCGTTTTGGTCAACACATCGCAGGCGGTCAACTCCCGGCCGTAACCTGCGCCGGTGTCGAGGCTGAAAATGCGGTTGAGGCTCAAGGGGCCCGGCGTGTGCCCGTGCACCAGTATCAGATTCATGGCCTGCAGCCGGTCATGGACCGGACTGTGGTCTCTTTGCCAGAGGACCAGGTACGGGTCTTTCTGGTCGTCGATCGGCTGGTTCGGATCGAAACCTCCGTGCGCAAACAGAAATCCTTGTTGTCGATGGATCAGTTCGGTCTGCTGAATAAACGCGATGTGCTCAGCCGGTATCGATTCCAGTCCCCCGCCGTAACTGGCCAGCGTGGCCATGCCGCCGTTTTGAAGCAGTATGGCGGTGTCGCAGACCCAGGCGTTGCGGGCAAAGCGTGGCGAAACGTCCCTCAGCCGCGCCCCGTCCGGAATCACCCCGCTCTCAGCCAGGGCGTCGAGGAGCATCTGTTCGTGGTTTCCGCGCAGAAAAACCGTGGCTGGGTACTTCTGGCCGAAGGCGATCAAATATTCGAGGACGGCCCTGGACTCGGCCCCCCGGTCGATGTAATCGCCGAGAAAAATGAAGCGGTCTTCGACTGACGGTTCGATTTTAGCCATCAGGGACGTCAGTCTGCTCATCGCCCCATGGACATCCCCGACTGCGATAAGCCGTTTTAATACCTGGTTTGTCCTGTTACTCGTTGCCATGAACTTTCAACCTGCTTGCGGGCATGGCTGAAAATCTTTTATTTTTCAACCATGTGGCCCTATGGGAATTTCCGGGTACAATGAAATCATACCAAACCCGTACAAGGAGACAGCGGATGAACGAAGAAATGATCAACGGCGACATGAAGGTATGGGACGTTATTCACCAGCACCCCGAAACGTTAGAGGTTTTCCTGAAGTACGGGTGTCCCGATATGAGAAAAGGGATTTTCGCCCTTTCAGCTCATATCATGAAAATCAACTGGGCTGCCAAAATCCACCACATCGATTCGGACAAGTTGCTCCAGGAACTCAACCGGGCTGTTCAGCAGACCCCCGAAGGCTCGGAGCCAGGCCCCTCCCTCCACTAAGGCTCTATAAGTATAGAACAGGAATGACCAGGGTTAATTTCCCCGTGAAAACAGGCGGTCGAGAGCGTCAAAGTCAATGCGAAGCTCAGCCAGTTCCTTGACCAATGCCAGCTTCTCCGTATCCTCGGCTGTGAGTTTGGAAACGTCATCGGTGATTATCTGGTAGACCTGGGCGGTGGTGCTCATCCGGGTTCGCATGTAGGGAATCCCGCTGCTGTCGAGAATCTGTTGGGATATTTTGCCGATCCGGTGGCGTCCGGGGATAACAATGCCGACTATCTTGGAGCGGTAATCGGGCATCTGGTAAAGAAATGACATGGTGACCAGCAGTTCATCCCGACTGCTGGTCACGATAACCAGGGACGAAGGCTGCAGCAGTTCGGTCACACGCTGGGTGGAGGCCGCACCGATCTGGACGTTATGAATGATGCGGGCCGACTCTGAGTCGTCACCGTGAAGCGGCAGGTCGAGGATCTTCGCTATGCGCCGCAGGGTCGGGTTGGCCAGAACGGGTTGGTAGTTGAATCCCCCCAGAACCGACAGGGATTCACCGGCAAAGGCGCGTTTGAGATAGTCGAGGTTGCGCTCGCGCTTTTCAGGGATCAGCTTGTTGGCCAGCACGGCCTGCACTTCGGCCCCTTCCTTTTCGAACAACGCAAGATTCATGTGGACCGAGTCGACCACGTTGCCGACTCCTCCCCCCGCCACCATCAGCACAGGAGCTTTAAGCATCCGTGCGATTCTGGCATTGGAGAGCCCGAGGATCGAACCGACCCCGGTATGCCCTGCCCCTTCGATTATCAGAAAATCACACCGTTTTTCAAGTTCTGCACAGGCTTCTCGAATGCACCTTTCCATACCGACTGCATCCATGGATCCGTCAAGGACCTTCATGGTGTCCCCCGGCCTCAAAACAACGGGGGACATGTATGGCAGCAATTCCTCCTGGTTAAGGATCTGCGCCATCAGGGCGGCATCCTTATCGGCACTGACTCCGTGCAGTGAGGCCGGTTTAGGCCCAAGGGGTTTGATGAAACCGACCCTCTGGTAGCGCTTTTGGGCCAGGTGCAGCAGCGAGAGGCTGATCGTCGTCTTCCCGCTGTTCTGGCCGGTTGCGGCGATGAATATTTTTCTAGCCATAACGCCCTCCTTGCAAGGCAGGTTGTCTCCTAAACCCTATCAGGTACGTGGGTATTTACCAGTATTGGGAGGATTCGCACCTCGGATCTTTTTTTCGTTTCCCTGATGTGCTAATCTGCCTGACCATCTGTTCATCAAAGGGGAAAATCATGCCTAAAAGCGTTTATGTCAGCAATATCTCGTTCGAAGCGACCGAGGAGGAGATATTCAAGTTATTCTCGGTTGTCGGCAAGGTCAGCTCCATCCACCTCATCAACGATCCGGCGACCGGCAAGTTCAGCGGTACCTGCTTTGTTAAAATGGCCAGTGCCGAAGCCCGGGAAGTCATCGACACCCTCGACGGGGCACATCTCGGAGTCCGGCCGATTTCGGTGACGGAAGCCCGTCCATACAAGGGCAAGGGGGGCGGCCCCGCGGCTGAGAATGAGCCTGCCCGCCCTACCCGCCCCGCCCGAAAGGGACCGGGGAAAAGGCGGAAATAAGGGGGCAGCATTGCCTCTTTTCAAGTTCATCAACAGCACAAAGGGCGACCCTGAGGTCGCCCTTTGTTGTTAATGCTGTTTCTAGCTGTCAGCGGGAAACGATTGATTCTGGATGCCTTTTCAGATCTCCGATCAGCATGTCTGAAATGAAGGAAGCCAGCGTTGAGCTTGCCTCCGGCTCCGCGTCTCTGAACTCGATGGCCATGCCTGGATCGACCTTGAAAACGTCGGTGAAGGTGCCCCGATGGTAAATGACGACCCCGGGAATCTCCAAGCGCTTTGCGCTGCCAAAAATCAGGGTTATGGCAACTTCCGACCCGATTGACAGCGGCGCCTGGGTGCGCAGGTAGATGCCCCCCTGTGACAGGTTGAGGGCCCAGTATTTCTCGGTTCGCCCCCGGTGAGAGAGTTGAACCTTGTGGTTGAAAGGGGTTCTAAGGTGTTGACGAATTTTGCCTCCCGGCGGGGCAAGAAACTCCTGGATCAGGATGTGCATCTTTTGAAGGTCGAGCGGGGTGGTCAGCAGACCGGCATAGCCGAACCGGATGTATTCATCGTGGCAGGTTTTGCTGTACCGCTCGGCCATCATGACGACAGGGATGTGACACCATTCGGGGTGCTTTTTGATGAACTCGGAGGTGGAAACGCCGTCTTTGGCAGGCAGGTGCCCATCGAGAATCACCAGTGCCGGAAGGCTCTGTTCCATGATACTAAGGACTTCCGCCCCATTTTCGGCGGGAACGACTTCATAACCCAATCGACGCAGAAGGATGACCATCTGCATCAAAGATGTCTGATGTCCGCCGGCGACAATGATCTTTATGATTTCTTTGCGCATCGATCCTCTTCAGGGCATTGCAATGTCGGACCACATTACTCGGCAATATACCACAACACCGCCGGGGAAACCATAGCGCGTCCACCGGAAAGGTGCTCCTGCCCCCTCCCCGGGTTCATAGATCTCGCAGGCGTTTGTTGAAAAGCACCACGTCCTGGTCGGCAAAGATGATTTCGGCGCCCCATTTTTGAGCCAGCCAGACAAAGGTTCTCCGCGAAAAAAAACAGACGTGGGTAAGATCGTTTTTATAGTGCCAGCGTTGAAATTCTGCACGCCCGAGCGCAAGCTTGGTCATCAGGCCAAGCCAACCCCCCGGTTTAAGGCAGGCCCACAACCTGTCGAGTTCGAATTGCGGGTCGTGCAGGTGCTCGACGACCTCTGTGGCGGTGATAAAATCGTACGGGCGGTCAAACACCAGGGGGTTGTCGGCATAAAACTTATCGTAGGTGGTCATGGCGTACCCCGCCTCGGCGAACATGACCGACAGGGTCGGGCCGGGCCCGGAGCCGAAATCGAGCCCCCGGCTTCCGGGGGCCACCCGCTCAACCAGCGGGTTGAACAAGCGTCCCAGAAAACGGCGATACCCCTGGTCCTGCGGGCAGTTGCGGTGCAGGTCATATTCGGCTCTTTCCTCTTCGGCCGACAGGTAATCCTGCGGTGATACAAATATCAGGTGGCAGGTGTCGCAGCGGGAAAAACTGCGGTGGCGGTCCTGGTAAAAGCCCCCGAAATCGATCGAATGGCATAATGGACAGGTAGGCTTGTCGAGGAACTGAGTCACTGTTTTGATCCTCTTCTTTTTAGTTTCAACGTGGTCAGCCTCCACACTTTTGATTGGTCCGGATACCTTGGCAGAGCTTGGGGCAATCGGCAATGGTTAATTATAACCAGCATCGCTTTCGATTCGGTCCCCCTTCCTTGCAAAAAAAAACAAAAAATAGAGTATACTGTTTGGATATTACAACATCTTTTGTATACCCTGTATTTTCCCCCATCCGGGCGATTCTTCCCCCGTCTAATGGAATTTCTTAAAAGAGGGTTTTTCTGATGACATATGACTACTCCCAAGAGTTCAAGGACAACTGCGGCTTCGGACTTCTCGCCAACATCCGCAACCTGCCCAGCCATTCCCTGATTGAAGATGCCATAAGGGCGGCTTCGCGCATGATGCACCGCGGCGCTGTGGCTGCCGATGGAAAAACCGGTGACGGCAGCGGCATTCTCTGTTCGATGCCGAGCCGTTTCATGCGCAGCGTGGCCGCTGAGCACGGCGTTTCCCTCCCCTCCCAGTTTGCCGTGGCCACCCTCTTTCTTTCGCACCAGGAGCGGCAGCTGGCGGTCTTCAACCAAATGTGCGAAAAGAACGACCTGCAGGTTCTGCTTGTTCGCGACGTTCCTCTGGACACCGATGCCCTCGGAGAGTACGCCATTTCAATGCTCCCGAAAATCGTTCAGGTATTCGTTGTTCCTGGGGCGCTGATCGCCACCCACCGCTTCGACGCCCTGATCTACCTGACCCGAAAAGAGGCGGAACACGCCCTCAGGGAAGATCAGGACTTCTACGTCTCCTCGTTTTCCCGCACCCTTATTTCCTACAAGGGCCTGGTCATGCCGACCTATATCGGCAAACTCTATCCTGACCTGCAGCGCGACGATTTCGAGATTTCCTTCTCGCTGATTCATCAGCGTTTTTCCACCAACACCCTGCCGAGATGGCGCCTGGCCCAGCCGCTGCGCAACCTGGCTCACAACGGCGAAATCAACTCCATCAGCGGCAACCGTTTCAAGGTCCAGAACAAGTTTACCGACGCAGAAAGCCCGGTCTTCTCCAAGGAAGAACTGGAGCGCATCTTCCCCATTCTCGAGCAAGGGGGGAG
>CALZIC010000096.1 GCA_945787285.1 uncultured Desulfuromonadales bacterium | reverse complement strand
ATGTACGACCCGGCGGCGGTTGCGCTCCTCGATCGGGCCTCCGCTGTGCGGCTCGATGTCCTGCCCCTGTTCAAGGTGCGCTCGCACCTCTACGTGGCCACGGCCGACCCCCAGGCGATACCGGCCTTCGATGAGATCGAAAGCCGCACCGGGCTCAAGGTCAGGCCGGTGCTGGTCCGTTTGAGCGATATTCGCAAAAATACCCCGGAAGCCTATTCGGGAGGGGAGGTCATCTCCGACTACGTCGATGATCTCGATGAAGACTTTCAGCTGATGGAAAGCCAGATCCCCGACGACTATACCGCCATCGATGAAAAGGCCGAGGGGAGCCCGGTCATCAACCTGGTCAACGCCATGATTCAGCGCGCGGTTCGCGAGGGGGCCAGCGACATCCATATCGAACCGTCCCGTGCCAAGTGCCGGATACGGTTCCGCATCGACGGCATGTTGTACGAGGTGATGACCCCCAAGCTCGAGATGCATGCCGCCATCGTTTCGCGCCTCAAGGTCATCGCCAACCTCGATATCGCCGAAAGGCGCATGCCCCAGGACGGACGCATCCAGGTGACGACCCAGGGGCGCATCGTCGATCTGCGCTTCAGCTCCCTCCCCGGCATTTTCGGCGAAAAGGTTGTGCTCAGGGTTCTGGACAAGAACCAGGCCATTCTCGACGTCAACAAGCTCGGCATGACCGATGCCAACCTGCACGGCTTCAAAACCCTTTTTTCAAAGAGCAACGGCCTGATCCTGGTCACCGGCCCCACCGGCAGCGGCAAGAGCACCACCCTTTATGCCGCCATCAACGAGCTGAACAGCCTCGACAAGAATATCGTCACCATCGAGGATCCGGTCGAATACCAGATCGACATCATCAACCAGAACCAGGTCAAGGAATCGATCGGCCTGGGGTTTGCAAAAATGCTGAAGCATATTCTCAGGCAGGACCCCGATATCGTCATGGTCGGCGAAATCCGCGACCGCGAAACGGCGGAAATCGCCATTCAGGCCGCCTTGACCGGTCACCTGGTCCTTTCGACCCTGCATACCAACGACAGCGTGGCGGCCATTTCCCGCATGCTCGATATGGGGGTCGAACCGTACCTGCTTTCTTCGGCGCTGACCGGCGTTGTGGGCCAGCGCCTGGTGCGCACCATCTGCAGCGAGTGCAAGACCAGCTATCTGCCGTCACGGGAAGAGCGCTCCAGGCTTGGGCTCAGTGAGGAAGAAAACCTGCGCCTGTTCAAAGGGCGGGGCTGCCCCGCCTGCTACGATTCGGGCTACAAGGGGAGAATCGGCGTGCACGAAATCCTGACCACCGACAGCGGTCTGCAGAAACTGATGATCGCCAACCCCTCGCGGGGGGATCTCGAGGATTACGTTCGCAATAAAGGGATGAAGACCCTGGTCGATGACGGTTTTGACCGGGTCAGAAGGGGATTGACCACGCCCGAGGAAATCTATCGCGCGGTAAGCGCGGGATGAAGAGAGTTTCATGGCCATAGAGATTTCTACAACCAAAAAGGCCGCGGCTCCGGTGGAGACCGGGGCCTCGATGCCTGCCCTGAGCCTTCGGCGCACGGGCGTTTCGGCAAAAGACCGCATGTTCTTTACCGAGCGCCTGGCCCTGCTGCTCGAGACGGGCGGGGCCCTGCAGCCGAGCCTGCTGGCTCTCAAAGAACAGACCGACAACGTGCACCTCTCCGCCGTCATCGGCGATCTCTCCGATGAGGTTCTGGGCGGCAAGCCCTTTTCCCGCGCCCTGGCCCGGCACCCCGAGGTCTTTTCCCTGACCTATGTCAACCTGGTCGGCGCCAGTGAGCAGGGGGGCTTCATGCACCGGGTTCTGACCCAGTTGCAGCAGATGGAGGAAAAGTCCGAGAAACTGCGCTCCACTCTCTTTGCGGCCTTTTCCTACCCGGCTTTTCTGCTCTGTTTTTCCTTTGCCGTGGTCTGTTTCATCCTGGTGGTGGTTTTTCCCAAGTTCGGCAACCTGTTTCAGTCCATTTACGATCAGCTGCCGATCACCACCCGTTTTCTCATGGCCGGCAGCGACATTTTAAGGACTTACTGGATCGCCCTGATCGCCGGTGGCGCCGGCATGCTCCTTGTGGTTTTTCGCTGGCTGAAGTCCGAAGGCGGCAAAGAGGTGATCGACCGGCTCAAACTAAAGATACCAGGGCTGAAGCAGCTCTTTGTCCAGGTTTACATGATCCATATGCTGCGGGTGATGGGCCTCTCGCTGGTTAACGGAGTGAGCGTAGTCGATGCCCTGAAATCGTGCCGCGAGGTGGTCGACAACAATCTGTTCCGGCGTTTTATGGCCGATATCGAGCATGGGGTCGATGAGGGCAGGGGGCTTGCCGCAGGGTTCGAGCAGGCGGCCTTCGTCCCTTCGATGGTGCGGCAGATGATCCGCACCGGCGAGGAGAGCGGCAACCTGGCGGTGGTGATGGAGCGTATCGCCGATTTTTACGAGCGGGATCTCGAAAAGAAAATCCAGGTGGTCTCGAAGATTGCCGAGCCCCTCATGCTGCTGGTGATGGGGGTTCTGGTCGGGGTCATCGTCTCTTCGCTGATTCTGCCGATTTTCAAATTGTCCAAGGCGGTTCATTGACGGACCGCTATCGGGCATTGAGCTTAAATTTCCAAAAACATTCAGGTGTTGAATTAATAGTTACAGCCAACGAAGCAAGGAGGATTGAAATGGCAAAGGTAAGAATGGGAAAACTCAACCAGAAAGGCTTTACCCTGGTCGAACTGCTGATCGTGGTCATCATCCTGGCGGTTCTGGCGGCGATCGTCGTGCCCCAGTTCGGCAGCTCCACCCAGGAGGCCAAAGAGGCGGCGCTGAAAACCACGCTGACCGAAATGCGACGGCAAGGGAAAAACGGCGGTTAAAAAGGACACCACCTACAAATACGGCCCCTATATCAAAGGGTCGGTCCTCCCCGCCAACCCCGTCGATCTTGGCGCGACTCCGAGCGGGTTGGTTTTTAACGCCGGGGCCACCGAGGGGGAACTGACCGCGACCGGGACCAATGCCGGCGGCTGGTGGTTCGACCGCCTCTCGGGCAAATTCATCGCTGACGTCGATAATACCCCTTCCGGCATCGACTACCAGCTCTGGTAAAGGGTGATTCAATGTCCGCCCGGGGTTATACCTTTGCCGAATTGATGGTGGTTGTCACCATTCTCGGCATCGTGGCGATGGTTGTTATCCCCAGGGTGTCCTCCCACGGCGATGGACAGAAGCTTACCGTGGCGTCGACCGAATTGGCCAACGCCCTGCGCTTCGCCCGCAGCGAAGCGCTGCGAACCGGGGTGAATTGCCGGGTCGATATCGATACTGGGGCGGAGACCTTCGTTGTGGTTGACGGGGTCGGAAATACGCTCTACCACCCGGTGAATAAGCAGCCCTTTGTCACCGACCTGAAGTCGCTCCCCATGGCCGGCGGGGTCGATATCGTCTCGGTCGGCGGCAGCACCGGCCTGGTGAAGGTGACCTTCTGCTCCCGGGGCGAACCGGTCGATGCCGTGACGGGCAGCCCCCTGGCGGCCGACGTGGCGACACGGCTTGCCTATGGGGGGGACCAGGTCGATGTGGTGACCGGCAGGGGAACCGGCAGGGTGAGTATCCAATGATGAATGTTGGGGGTAAGCAGGAGGTCCGATTCTGGGGCCAGCCGCTGGCCTGCCGGGATGGCTTTTCCTATGTGGAGATCCTGGTGGCAATGGTTCTCATTGCCGTTTGCCTGGTCCCCGCCCTCGACGCCCTGCAGCCGGCCCTTTTCGGCATGCGGGAGCAGGAAGTCTATACCATCGACCGACTCGCCCTGAGTTCGAAAATGGAGGAGGTGCTGAGCGAGCCCTTTGCTTCGCTCGATGCGGCGGCGGTCTCCTCCGGCAGCTACAGTGTGCCCACCGGTTACTCGCAGGGGGAGACTACCACCGATGGCCGGTCGATTACCCTGCAGGTCTACCTTGCTCAGCACGACGGAGACGGAGACGGCACCCCGGACCCCGACCTGCTGAAGGTGAAAGTGGAGATCGATGGAACGTCCCAACGCCTCGAAACCCTTGTTGGCGAGTAGCGGAGCCCGGCCTGGGGAGGCGGGGCTGACCCTGCTGGAAGTCCTTGTCGTGCTGGCCATTGCCGCGGTGCTGGTCACCGGCCTCGGCGGAGTGGTCGGCAACGCTCTCGATGCGGGGCGGTACAGTCGCACCCGCAGCGACCTGGGCAACCAGGGCCGGTTCGCCATGGAGAGGATGGCGACGGCGGTTCGTGGCAGCAGGCGCCTGATGGTCCCCCTGGCGGAGAACCCGGCCACCCTCCATAGTGAATCGGTACGCGAAGGGGCCCTGGCGGCGCTGGCGGTAACCCTCGACCCGACCCTCGATCGGGACGGCGACGGCTTTGCCGACGCCGACAACGACCGGGACGGGCAGGTCGATGAAGACCTCGGCGACGACAACACCTACGATGGGGAAGCCGGCATCATCGACATCGACGACGACGGCGACGGCTTGGTCGACGAACGTGCCCCCAACGACGGCACCCCGGGGTGGACCGGCTATTGGTACCCTTTCAACAACGATGAGGACCTCGACTGGTGCGAGGAGCAGCTCGACGGCATCGACAATGACGGCGACGGCGCCATCGACGAAGATATCAACGGCGACATGGACAGCGACTGGCGCACCAGTGTCGATGTGGACGATGACGACGGCGACGGGGTTGCTAACGAAGACTGGCTCGACCCGGTGGTGTTCCACCTGTCTGGTGATACTGGCACAGACCTGGTCGAACGCACCCCGACCCCCCAGGGGGCCAACGGCCTCGCTTATAGCGAAAACGTCATCGCTGAAAACGTCACCCTGTTCCGGGTTGAGCGCCGCGCAACCACCGCCAGCCACCGCGCGGTGCTGGTGGAGATCACCCTCGAATTGACCGCTCCGGGGGGCGAGAGTCTGACCCTGAAAAACACAGTGCGAGTGGGAGGGGGCCTGTAAATCGGATGCAAGATCGCCAACAAAAAGGGTTCATCCTGCTGCCGGTGATCGTCGCCATCAGCCTGGTCGCGGCCATCGCTTTCTGGGTCAACAGCCAGTCCGGCATGGATATTAACCAGGCAGCCGGGGCGGCGGAACTCGACCAGGCTTACTACCTGGCCGAAGCGGGGCTGCAGCACGGCCAGTGGAGCCTGAACCACAGCAATTGCAGCAGCGTGGCGGATTTGTCCAATGAGCCCTTCGCCGGTGCGAGCTACAGCGTGGTCTTCACCCCCAGTGGTCCGTCCGAGGTCAGCATCGTTTCAACCGGGTCGGCCGGCGGAACGAGCCGCACCCTGGTCATGGGCAACCAGTCCTACAACACCCCACTGACCACGGTGGTGCTGCAGCCGGGGAACGAGGGGGAGGATAGCCTGATCTTTGCTGAGGAATTTCCGGGCATCACCTACGGCAGCGCGGACTATCTTCTGGTGAGCGAGAAATTCAACAGGCACCAGCGCTCTCTGCTGCGGTTCAACCTGCAGAACATCCCCGTTGGGGCTACCATCGAGTCGGCGGTGCTTGAACTCGAACTGTTCAGTGTCGGAGCCGGGTTCAGCCCGATGGTGTCTGCCCACAGGGTGCGTGAGCCGTGGAGCGAGCAGCAGGCCACCTGGTTAAATGCCGCAACCCCAACCCCCTGGGGCAGTGCCGGAGGCAGTTTCGATGCGACCGTATCTGCCAGCGCCCCGTTGCCGAACGTCGGCAAGGTGCAGCTCGACCTGACCTCGCTTGTGGCGCGCTGGGTAGACCGGAGCCTTTCCAACAACGGCCTGATCCTTCTCGGCAGCCCCAACCTGGTCAACGCCACCTTCGCCAGCAGTGACAGCGCGTGGTCCTCCAACCGTCCCAAGCTGACCATCACCTACAGTTGCGACTGCACCCTGGGCTGCGGCGGGGGCAGCTGCAACGCCTCTTTCACCCCCAACAACACCCTTTGGAGCTTTCCGGGCACCTCCTACGGTTTCAACAACCTCGAGGGGGTCGCCTTCCTGGCGGAGGGGAAGACCTTCCGCGGGGTGACGGCTCCCGCAGGCGGCGGTTGGCTCAGCCTCGACCGCAGTGCCGAACTGGTTCTGACCGACAGCTCAGGGAGTGAACTGAGCCGCTGCAGTCTCAATGTGGGGACCGATCTCTCCTCGGACATCACACCCATTTCTTCGGGGCTGTGGCAGGACCATTGGGCCGTTACCCTCAATGGCAATCCCGACCGGGTGGTTTTCATCGACTCGAACTGCGCGGTGCTGGGGGAGTTTTCCACCTCGGCCTTCGGATCCACCATGCCGCGCGGGGTGGGTTTTATCGGTACTACCGACAGCGGCAGTTTCGAGGGGAGCCTTGCGATCACCGATACCAGCGGCGACCGTCTTTACCTGACCGACCAGGCGGGCAACCTGCAGGCCGTTCGGGATATTTCCAATTTCGCCAAGAACGCCCAGGGGGTGACGCATTTACCGGACACCGATACTCTGCTGCTGGTCGATACCGACAGCGACAAGGCCTATTTCGTCGATTTTGTCAATTTCAGCGGTTTTCCCCAGAGGCAGTATGACCTGGCCCCCTTCGGGGTCACCGCCCCCAGCGCCGTGGCCATCGACCCGCTCAGCTGCGATCATGTCATCGGCACTTCCAACCCGAGCATGGTTCTCGACCTCAACGAAATCGATCAGAGCGGTCTGCCTGCGACCCAGCAATTGGAGCCTTCCGCCGACGCCACCATCGACCAGGGCAATCCAGCCGCCAATTACGGCAGCGATACCGAACTGCGCATCGGCACCGACCCCTTGGCAAGGCACAGCCTGTCGCTGCTCAAATTCGATGTTACCCCCATCCCGGATGGCGCCCCCGTTTCATCGGCCACCTTGCGACTCTATGTTCCCACCAAGGACGGGACGGGACTGATGACCCACGGGCTCTACCGGGTGACGGCCCCCTGGGATGAAAACACCGTCACCTGGAGCAACAGCGGCGGGGGGAGCTATGACCCCCTGCAGCTCGATCAGAACAAGGAACACCTGCGCACCGGATGGTACGAATGGACCGTCCCCAACTCGTTAGTCGAAGACTGGATGAGCGGCGCCATCCCCAACGAGGGCTTGGTGATCAAGTTGGAGAGTTCGAATGCCGGCAAGATGCTGCGGGGCAACAGCCGCGAGGTGGGGTCCTCCGAGCTTCGCCCGCAACTGGTGTTGGAATATGTGAATCCTTAGGCTTGAAACTCAGGAAGGGGTAAATCCTAAAACGGTAACGTTTTGCTAAAGGATTGATTTTTATGGAAGAGAATGCAGAAAAAAACAGAGTATCCCAAGGCCGGCTGGCCCAGGCCAGTTCCTGGACCATCACCCGTTTCGGCGTTTCCGAGCTCGACGACTATGCTGTGCAGCTTATGGAAGAGGAGACCCGCAGCGGTCTCAGGGTGCTTTGCCTGGTCTTCATCCTGCTGCTGAGCGCCTCGGCCATTCTCGATGCCGTTCTCGGCCTCAGCGGGCCGTACCTCTACACCTACCTGGTGCTGGCGGTGCTCTCCACCAACATCTATTTTGCCGCGCGCACCATCAAGGACGTCAAGTCCCTGCACCTGCTGGGCATGACCCTGCTGGTAATCAGCAGCACGGCGATGGTGCTGCTGGCCCACAAGGAGGGGACCTTCAGCATCCCCCTCTTTATCGGGGTGATGCTGATCTATATCGTCGTCCCCCTGGTCCCCTGGGGATTGCGTGAGGCGGTAACGATTATCTCCCTGATTTACATGGTCTTCACCCTCTCGACCTTGAATGCCCGGATTCCGTTCGACCCGACAGTCATGACCCTGCTGCAGTTTTTCATGGTGAGCGTCGGCATCATCATTCTGATTCTGGTGGCCAGAAATGCCGGGGTGCGCAAGAAAGAGATCAAGACCCTGTTCGAGCTCGAAAACGCCCACCGGGAAACCCGGCGCCTCTCCTACCGCGACCCCCTCACCGATGCCTGGAACCGCCGCTACCTTCAGGAGCGGTATTTCGATATCGCCCTGGGCTATCACCAGGCGGGCACCTCGTTTTTCTTGGTACTGTTCGATGTGGACAATTTCAAGCAGATCAACGATACCCACGGTCATGAATACGGCGACCGGGTGCTTCAGTGGGTGGCCGAAGCCTTCAGCGGAACGCTCAAAGGGCATGACCTGCTGGTGCGAATGGGGGGAGACGAATTCGCCCTGCTGGTCGAAAGCGACCCGCACCGGCACATCCAGAAAGGGGTAGAGGCTCTGGACAGTGCCATAAGGCGGATGGGGCACAAGGGGCACGAGAAGGTCACCATGAGTTTCGGCATGGTCAGGGTTTCCCCCGGCGGTCAGATCGAGCTCAACATGGTCTACAAAGAAGCCGACAAGGCCCTTTACGCATCGAAAAAGGAAGACGGCAATACCATCACCGAAGCGACCTGCGTTTCGCCCGGGATCCTGCAACCGGGCGCCGGGGCGCAGGAGCTTCCCCGGGAGCAGAGCGCATGAGTGCATTGCAGGGACTGGCTGCTCGCTTTTTAAGCCGGGCCGCGCCGGCAGCGGTGGGCCCCGTCGGCCTCGATCTGGCCCAGGAGAAGCTGCACATGGTGCAGTTCGAAGAGAAGGGGGGCGAACTCCAGCTCAGGGCGCGCATTTCCATCCCATACCCGGACAGCCGCGCCGAGCTCATCGCTTCTCCGCGCCGCTTTGCGGCCTTTGTCAGGGAGGCTCTCAAGGGGGCCCCGTTTGCAGGGCGCAGGGTCGTTACCTGCCTGCCGGCCGGGGCCTGTCGGATTTTGAACCTCAGCTACCAGGTCGAGGCCGGCAAGTCCGCAGATGAAGCGATCGTTACCGAGGTCATGCACCGCATCGGCGGCAATGTCGACGATCTGGTCATCGATTACCTGCCGATTCGCAGCCGCGGCAAAGGCTCCACCGAGCATACCGTTCTTGCCGCAGTCGCCCAAAGAGCCGAGGTAATCGCCTATCTCGATACCCTGACCGGCGCCGGCCTGGAGGTTGAGGCGCTCGATATCGGACCCGCGGCACTGCGGCGGCTGGTGGCCTCTCTCGACCGGGAGAACAACCATCCTTCGGTGCTGCTGGTCAATTTCGGGCGGGAAAAAAGTTTTCTTACCGTAATCGCCGGCAAAAGGCTGATCATGGACCGGGAGCTGAATTTCGGCGAGAGAAACCTGGTTGATCAGCTCGGCCAGCGCCTGAATATGCAGGAGGACGAAGCCCTCAAGCTCCTTTACCGCTACGGCCTGGCCCGCGACGGTGACGGGCTTCAAGGTGAGGGGCCGGGTCCCGGTGATGAGGAGATCGTCAAATCGATCGCCGAGATCCTCAAACCTCAATTCCTTGAATTTACCGACGAGGTGCACAAGGCGCTGATCTATACGGCATCCGAAACCCGGGGAGAATCGGTCGAACGGGTGGAACTGCTCGGCAGTGTCGCCGACTATCCGGGGGCGGCCCGGTTTCTGGGGGAGATGTTTTCGATTCCGGTTCGTGAGATGAATCCGCTGGCCCTTTTTGACCGGTCACCCCGGCCTGCCGGCCTGGACGATTCGGAGTCCCCGGTGCGCATGGCCCTTGCCACCGGCCTGGCCCTGAGAGGTTTTTCCGCCTATGAATGAAGTCGATCTGATCCCGGCCGATTACCGGCAGCAGCTGAATTTCAGGCGCCAAGGCAAGCGCTTTCTGCTTGTTTTCGGGTGTCTGGTGCTGGCGCTTGGGGGCGGCAAGGGGTGGCTGAGCCACCGCGTCGAAACCGAGAGAGCGTCTATTCAGCGGTTGAAGACCGGTGAAGTAAACCTGCTCCAGCAAAAGACCCGGCTCGAAGAGCTGAGGTCGGAACAGGTCGATTTGACAAGACGTCTGCAGGTGTTGAAGGCCCTGCGTGGCGGTCCCCCGGCCGAGCGGTTATTTGTCCAGATCGGTCGGGCTATAAACGATTCGGTGTGGTTCACCGAACTGAAGTTTGTTCGCGAGGGCCAGGTACAGGAGGCGGAGCCGCAAAGCGATACCCCCGGGTACTTCGTCATCGTCTCCAACGACCGAAACCGCAACCTGGACGAACCCTGGCGCGACAGGACCCGCATCGAAATCAGGGGGCAGGCGCTCACTCATTCGGCCCTGGCCGAGTTCGTCAGCCGGCTGCAGGCCCAGTCGGGGATTTCCGAGGTCTACCTGCTGCATACGGGCAGCCGCAACTACACCACCAGCCAGGTCATCGATTACCAGCTGGCGGTGGTGGTCGACTCGGCCGAAGGGGGGGGCTGATGGCAGCGTTTCTAAAGACCGTACCGGTTCGCACCCTGTACATGGCCATGGCGGCGACCGTCGTTCTCACGCTGCTGGCCTGCTGGCTGTACCTGTTCAAAAAGCCGCTGGCAGAATATTCGATGCTTAAACAGACCCGAACCCTTCTGGAGGCGAAAGTTTCCGGCAAATCGTTTCTGACCGACGACATCGGTGCCCTCGTAACGCAAGTGGAGGATCTGCGCAGGCAGGTGCAGGGCAAGCAGCCTGTTTTGCCGATGAACGAAATCGTCGCCCATACCGTGGCCCGGCTCGACAGTGTCTCGGGCCTGCATGCCGTTCAACTGCTGAGTGTTAAACCGGGAAGCTCGACCAGGAAGGACACTTTCGAGGAACTCCCCTTTTCAATCAGCGTCTCCGGAGGGTACCAGAATCTCTACAGTTGGCTGGGGGACGTGGAACGGGAGTTGGGTCCCATGGTGGTCAAACAACTCGAGGTGAAACCGGAGCGGGCGGCGGACACGCTGACCATGGATCTGGAGATGGTCTCCTACAAGCCGTATTGGGGGGAACCGTGAAGTACTTTGTTCTGCTCTTTTGCTGGGTGCCGCTTGCGCTTTTCTCGCTGTCTGCCCCGGCGGCCGAGGTCGATGGCGCGGCCCTGGAGCGTAATCCGTTTGCGCGCCCGCAGGTCCCCCATGTGGTGCAGAGGGTATCCGGGGCGCCGACTGCCGCCCCCGTTGAAGAGGAGGCTCTTGAGCTGCGCGCTACGCTTGTTTCGGGTTCCGAGCGTCTGGCCAACGTCAATGGTCTGATTCTGGCCCCGGGGGAAAAGGTTCTGGGCTACCGCCTTCTCAGGGTTGGTGAGGGGGAGGCGGTGCTGGTCAAAAACGGCAAGGAAGTACTGCTTACCA
>CALZIC010000095.1 GCA_945787285.1 uncultured Desulfuromonadales bacterium | reverse complement strand
GCGCCGTTATTGAGGAAGTGGCGGGCGGCCAGTTCGCACATTTCGCCGGCGCCGATCAGCAGAACCTTCTTGTTGTCGAGGGTGCCGAAAATCTTGCGGGCCAGTTCGACGGCGGCAAAGGAGACCGAGACGGCGTTGCTGGCGATGTCGGTTTCGGTGCGCACCCGCTTGGCGACGGAAAACGCCTTGTGCAAAAAGCGGTTGAGAATCAGCCCGACGCTCTTGAATTCGGTGGCGTAGCCGTAGGCCGTTTTGATCTGGCCGAGGATCTGCGGCTCTCCGATCACCATCGAATCGAGACTGGCCGAAACCCTGAAGACGTGGCGGATCGCCTCTTCGCCCTGGTATTCGTAAAGATGCGACTCGAGCTGTTCAAGCGGGATGCCGTGGTAGGTGGAGAGAAAGCGCTTGAGCTGCCCGACCGCGGCGTCGACGTCACGACTGGTGGCATAGAGCTCGACCCGGTTGCAGGTGGAGACGATCACCCCTTCGGAAATGGCCGGCAGGGCGGTCATCTCGTGAAGAGGTTTGTCCATGGCGGTGGGCGAAAAGGCGACCCGTTCGCGTATTTCTACGGGGGCTGTTTTGTGGCTGAGCCCCACGACGATAATGTTCATGGTTCCACTTCTCAAGTAGGGTGTTACGGACGCTATCGCCCTTCCATGGCGCTGAAACTGTGCATGTCCGACAGCAGCAGGTTGACTCCGAGGAAAGTGAACAGCAGGCACAAAAAGCCGATAATGGCAAAAATTGCCGCCCGCCGTCCGCGCCATCCGATGGTCAGCCTGCCGTGCAGCAGGGCCGCATAGAGAAACCAGGTGATCAGGGCCCAGGTCTCCTTGGGATCCCAGCGCCAGTAGCCGCCCCAGGCCGAATTGGCCCAGACGGCGCCGGAGATGATCCCCATGGTCATCAGCGGAAAGCCGAAGGAGAGGCACTTGTAGTTGATGGTGTCGAGGATCTCAAGCGACGGCAGGCGGTAGTAGAGGGCGGAAAACTTCTTGCTCTTGAGCATGCGCTCCTGCAGCAGGTACATCACCCCGGCGACGAAGGCGACGGTGAAGACGGCGTTGCCCAGAAAGGCCAGGGTCACATGCACCGGGAACCACCAGCTGTCGAGGGCCGGGTTCATCTCCTTGATGGTTTTCGGCGCGGCCGAGCCGAAGACCATCAAGGTCAGCGCCAGCGGGCAGCTGAAGGCGCCGAGCACGGTCATGCGGTAGCGGGCGTCGAAGATCAGGAATATGCCGACGATGGTCCATGCGAAGAAGGAAAGGGACTCGTGAAGATTGGCCACCGGCGTGTAGCCTGCCTCGACGTAGCGAGTAATCAAGGTCGCGCAGTGGAGAACGAATCCGCCGAGCAGAATCCAGCGGGCCAGCTGGCCGGCCTTCTCCCGACGGGCGATGACATCGATCAGGTAAAGGACGGTGGAGGTGGCGTACAGCAGAAGCGTTATCTTGAACATCAGGATGTTCGCGCTCATGGCATCCCTTTCGGCAGGTTGACCCCTAGGTCGGCAAGAGAGTGACCCTTGCCCAGGAGTTCTTCAAGCAGCTGGTCAATGGCTGTGGTGTCGCCGGTCGCGATCCGTTCGATTAATCCCTTCTCGGCGAGGCGGCGTAAAACCTGCTGATTGTACTCGGCGGGTCCGGAAGGTGTCAACCGCTTTTGGCGCAGGGCGGAGGCGATATCGAGGAAAGTGCCCCATTCGGGTCCGATCAGCCCTTCCAGGTGGTCTCTGAGCAGGGCGGCCAGTGCGGGGCTTGCGCCCCCGGTGGAAACGGCCACGGCGATCTCCTCTCGTCTCAGCACTGCGGGGAGGGTGAAATCGCTCTGGTTCGGATTGTCCGCGATGTTGATCGGAATGCCCCGGTTCTTCGCCTCGCTCGTCACGGCGGCGTTGACCTCAGCGGAGTCGGTAGCGGTAAAAGCAAGAAACGCGCCTTCAAGATCTCCGGGGCAGTATGGCCTTGAAATGACTTCGAGATGATCGGTCGTGGGAAGGTCCGGGTGGGGGCGGGGGGCGATCAGGCGTACCCGGGCCCCGGCCCCGAGGAGTCCGGAGGTTTTGCGCAGGGCGACCCGGCCGCCGCCGATGACGACGCACAGCTGCTCAAAAAGGCGGAGTTGTACCGGGTATATGGCCGCAGAGCGAGGGTCGTCGGTCGTCATATGCCGAAGAGTTCTCCTTCGACCAGTTCGCAGAGAATGTGACCGAAAAAGAGGGCCCCTTCAACGATGCGCGGCGCCGAGTCGGTCTTCAGGATGAAGTTGAAATCGACATCCTCGGTGCTCCCGCTGTTGGTGTCCGGGCGCAGGATGGCGGTCGTGCAGCCGATCTGTCGGGTGACGTTCAGCGCTTCCTCCAGGGTTTCGTCGCGGCTGTTGTCAGCCAGAAGCAGCACGATATCGTTGGCGGTGGCGACGATGCGCAGCTGTCGGGAGAAGAACTGACGGCTCTGCCCGTCCCGGGCCAGGGCGCTGGCCATGGTGAGGTCATGCCCAAGGGAGATGGCCGGAAGTGGCGGCCTCTCAAGGCTTAGCCGGTGCAGAAAAAGGTTGGCAGTCAGGTTGGCGATGGCGCCGAGTGCGCCGGTGCCCGCTACCAGGAGCCTCCCTCCCTGGTTGAAAGCGTCGACCACTTGGGTGGCAAATCTCTCGAGGTCATCGGCCTGGCGGACGAAGGTGTCGTTGAGAAGGGCGGTCTGCTGCTGAATGGCGTCGGTGATTTTTTCCTGTGTCATCGGTAGATTTCCCCCCCGGGCTGAAAAAGTACGAAATGATAGGGGGCGGCCACCCTCCTGTCAAGGGGGAGCGGCGGCTCCCTGTCAAATAATGGCTTGATTTTTTTCAGTGGTGTTCTATCATTGTGTTTGTTGATTGAAATTTTGACTTCAAGGAGAATTACATTATGGCCAGTGATAAAGTCGTACAGCTCACCGACGATTCTTTCGAAACAGATGTGCTTAAGTCATCAACCCCAGTGCTGGTTGACTTCTGGGCCTCGTGGTGTGCACCCTGCAAGGCAATCAGCCCGGTCGTCGACGGGTTGGCCGATGAATACGATGGCCAGGTCAAGATTGGCAAGCTGAATGTCGACGAAAACCCCGCAACGCCCGGTCAGTTCGGGGTGCGTGGCATCCCCACCCTGATTCTGTTCAAGGACGGCAAGGTGGTCGACCAGGTTGTCGGCGCCGTTCCCAAGAATCAGCTCGAAGGGTTGATCAAAAAAGCGCTCTAAAGAGTACTCTTCCCGCAGTTGAAAAAAAGGTCCGCCGCCAGGCGGGCCTTTTTTTTTAACCGGGATTCACCGATCCAGGTTGAAATCAGCCTTTCTCTTCCCAGGCGCTCTTGAGGCGGCGGAATATCTCCCGGAACGCCTTGCGGTCCTTGGAGGCGTGGACCGATTTTGCCAGCCGCGCGAGTCCTTTGGGGTCGACGCCGGGGAGGGAGGCCGCGGCCTCATTCAGTGCCTGCTGCGAACGCTCCGGGTCGCAGATGCGGTCGCGCAACTCTTCAAGGAAGTGGAAGTCCTTCTTCTCCTGGAACTGTTTCTGGTGGAGGCCGTCGAGAAAGGCCTGAATCGATTCAAGGTCGTCTTCGCGGCGTCGAAGCACGCCGGCCAGGTGCTTGATCTGCCGTTTGCGGGCGCCGTGGCTTCGGGTCTGGCGGGCCAGGGCGATCTCCTGGCGCAGCTCTTCGGGGGCCGGCAGCTTGATCCAGTCGGCTTCGGGCAGATCGACCAGCTGCACGGCGGTTTCCTCAACGGCCTTGGCAGCGCGTTTTCTGGCCGACTTGCTCGGTCCATCCCATTCTTGCTCTTGCTCGTCCCGTTGTTTTTCGGACATCAGAATTCCTTGTGGCTATCCAACAGCAGGGTAACCGGCCCCATGTTGGTCAGGTGAACGTTCATCTCGGCCTGGAAAATGCCGGTGGCTACCTTCAGGCCGCGGTCGCGCAGCAGTTCGACGAATTGGCGGTACAGGGCATCGGCGCTCTGTGGCAGGGCGGCGCGGGAAAAGCCGGGACGGCGGCCCTTGCGGCAGTCGGCCAGCAGGGTGAACTGGGAGACGACCAGGATCTCGCCGCCGATATCCTCCACTGATAGGTTCATTTTCCCCGCATCGTCTTCAAAAATGCGCAGCTGGGCCGATTTCTCGGCCAGGTAGCGGGCGTCCTGGGCGGTGTCTTTCTGCTCGACCCCGAGCAGGATCATCAGGCCCTGGCCGATGGCGCCGACGGTTTTGCCGTCGACTTCGACGCTTGCGCTGGAGACGCGCTGCAGCACCGCTCGCATCAGGCTTCGCCTGCCAGCTGACGCAAAAGAGCCAGGTTGATGCGGTCGAATGCATCATCGTCTCCCTTGGGGGTTTCGAGAATTTTCGGGATCTGCGCGAAACGCTGATCCTGCATCAGGGCGGCGAACCCTTGCCGGCCGATCGTCCCCTGGCCGATTTGTTCGTGGCGGTCGACCTTTGCGCCGAGCGGTTTCTTGCTGTCGTTGACGTGGAAGGCGCGGATGTGCTTCGTGCCGACCAGGCGCTCGAACTCCGCCATCGTTTCCTCGTACCCTTCGGCGGTCGAGAGATCATAGCCGGCGGCAAAGGCATGGCAGGTGTCGAAGCAGACGCCGAAACGACCCGCGGGAACCCGTTCCATGATTTCGGCCAGGTGCTCGAAACGCCCGCCGAGGTAGCTCCCCTGGGCGGCGGTGTTCTCGAGCAGCACCCGAACGTCTGTCGGGGCTTCGGCGAAGATGGCGGCAAAGGCCTCGGCGATGCGCTGCAGGCCGGCCTCCTCGCCGCAGCCGAGATGGGCGCCGGGATGCATGACCAGCTCCGGAACGCCGAGCAGGGAACAGCGCTCCATTTCATCGACAAAGGCCGCGCGCGATTTGAGCCACTTTTCATCTTCGGGAGCCGCCAGGTTGATCAGGTAGCTGTCGTGGGCAATGATCCGGGTGATGGGGCTGTTGCGCCGGGCTTCGCGGAACGTGGCAGCGGCTTCCTCGGTGATCGGTTTGGCCCGCCACTGGTTGGCGTTTTTGGTGAAAATCTGGATGGCGGTGCAGTCGAGGGCCTCCCCGCGGGAGATGGCAAGCTGGTGACCGCCGGCGATGGACATATGGGCGCCGATAGGATGCATCATATCAAAGACTGTCATGTGAATTGCAGGAGACGCAGGGGGCCGGTCCTTGATCAAGGGCCGTGAGGGCCTGCAGGATCGCCGAGGCGACAGGGATCTGGACATCGGCATATGCGGGACAGATGCCCGGCCCGACCAAAACGGTCTTCATCCCCATGTCCTTGGCGGTGCGCAGGTTGTCTGTCGAGTCCTCGACCATGACGCAGTCCGAGCCCGCCAGTTCGAGCCGGTCAAGGACTTTGTCGTAGGGGGCTTGAAATGGTTTCGGCATGTAGCGGGCGACGCGGATGTCGAAAATCTCCTCGAACAGATCCTCGATTTGCAGGGTGGCCAGAACCCGATGGGCATGGTCCATCGAGCCGTTGGTGAAGACCACCTTGCGCTGGGAAACCTGCTGCAGGGCCCGGCGCAGCTCAGGATCCGGGTCGAGACGCTGGCTGACGTCGACATCGTGTACGTATTCGAGATAATGCTCCGGGTCGACCGCATGGTGGCGGATCAGTCCCTGCAGGGTCACGCCGTATTCGGCCCAGTAGCGGCGGCGCAGGCCGTCGACCTCTTCACTCGGGATGCCGACCACCTCGTTCATGAAACGGTTGATACGCACATCGATGAGGGAGAAGAGTTGCCTCTCCGGCGAGTAGAGGGTGTTGTCGAGATCGAAAAGGATCGCTTTCATTCGGTTTGGGACCTTTTTATCAACCACAGAGGCACTGAGACACAGAGGACGTCAAAAACTGAAAACAGGGATCTCTACTGTGTTTGCTCATTGTTGCGGGTCTATGCTCAGGGCCGCCTGTATACGGGTAATGGTTTGGTGGTACTGTTCGTCCCTTAGGTGAACCTCCTCGTGCGGCTCGCTCCAGATCGGACGGGGCCAGAGGGGGTCGCTGTCGAAGCGGGGCACCAGGTGCCAGTGCATGTGGGGGACCATGTTGCCGAGCAGTTCGTAGTTCATCTTGGTGGGGGCAAAGACGGCATTCAGGGCTTCAGCCACCCGGTTGACTTCCTCAATAATACCATGGCGGAGCTGCGGGGCCAGGTGGAAGAGTTCGGTGACGTGCTCTTTGGCAAAGACGAAGGTGTAGCCGGCGAAAAACTGGTCGCGGTTCAGCTGTACATAGCAGTGGTCGAGCTCGGCGATGCGCAGTTGCGGCTCGTCGTTCCAGCGGGTGCACATAGGGCAGTTCATTGCGGCAAGAAGTCTCCCTCGAAGACCTGTACCGCGGGGCCGGTCATGTAGATGCAGCCGTCTTCGGCCCACTCCATCTCCAGGTCCCCGCCGCGCAGGTGGTTGGTGATGCGGCGCTCGGTTCGGCTCGTCAGCACGCCGGCGACGGTCACCGCGGAGGCACCGGTGCCGCACGCCAGGGTTTCGCCGGCGCCACGCTCCCAGGTCCGCTGTTTGACCTCGGTGGGGGAGAGGACCTCGACGAATTCCACGTTGATCCGCTTGGGGAAGAGCGGGTGGTTCTCAATGGCCGGGCCGTACTTCTCAACGGCAAAGGTATCGACGTCGTCGACGAAAATGACGCAGTGGGGGTTGCCCATGGAAACGCAGCTGATTTCGAAGGTGCGGTCGAGAATCTGCAGCTCGCCACCGATCACCTGTTCCTCAGAGGGACCGTTCATCGGCAGCTGACTGCGGGTCAGGCGCGGCTCGCCCATATTGACCCGGACCTTCTCCACCCGGCCGGCCTCGTTGGTGAAGAGCTGCAGGGGCAGTACCCCGGCGCCGGTCTCGACGCGGATTTTCTGGTTGCTGACCAGGCCGTGGTCGTAGGCGTACTTGGCGACGCAGCGGATGCCGTTGCCGCACATTTCCGCTTCGCTGCCGTCGGAATTGAACATGCGCATGCGCACATCGGCCTGCTGGGAGGGCAGGATGAGGATCAGTCCGTCCGAGCCGATGCCGAAGTGGCGATCGCTGAGCGTGATGGCGAGCTGTGCCGGGTCAGCCACCGTTTCGTTGAAGGCGTTGATATAGACGTAATCGTTGCCGGCGCCGTGCATTTTGGCGAATTTCATGGCCAGAACCGATCTCCCCCCGGTTTTTGTTGTGAAAATGATGAAATTGCATTATAAGCGAACTTTGCCGGGGGTCACAAGGACAAAACCCCGCGCATTGACCGACCCTGACCGGGGGCCTATAATTAAAACCTGAATCCTTAAATCTGAATCCGTGAGTTCTGGTCTGGCAGTCGCGCCAGTCACTGATCTGCGTACGCGGTTAAAGCTGCACTAACAAATATTTGACGGAAGGATAAGTGATATGGCGTTTAATCTTAAAACCAAAATATGGCAAACCGGAGCCCTCGAATGGTGGGCCATGATCGACAACGAAGATGTTTACCTCGGGGACCGGGAATTCCCGCTGCCTCCAGACGAAGGGGACGAGTGGGTGGTGCGCAAGACCGGCGAGGTGTTCAAGATCATTGACGGAGAAATCCGCAAGGTGGGGCAGCAGGAGCCGCCCACCTACCCGTGGTGATGCCGATGGCTCTGGAGATCGTACAGATTGCCGCCGGGCAGATGGACAATTTCTCCTACCTGGTCTACTGCCCCGAAACCCGTCGTGGACTCGGGGTCGACCCCTCCCTCGCCCCGGAAAAGCTGCTGGCCAAGGCCGAAGAGCTGGGGGTGAGCATCGATGTTCTCGTCAATACCCATGGCCATCATGACCATGTGGCGGGTAACGAGGTTGTCCTCAAGGCGTCCGGGGCCCGTCTGGCAGGGCATCCCATCGACGTTCCGGCGGCCGACCTGCAGTTGACCGAAGGGGCGCAGCTCGAGGTCGGCAACGGGGTGGTTGAGGTGCTTCATACTCCCGGGCATACCCCGGGTTCGCTCACCCTGAACCCGCCCGGGGCGCTGATTACCGGCGATACCCTTTTTGTCACCCGGGTCGGCAGGGCCGATTTCCCCGGCAGCGACCCCGAGGCGCTCTATCGCAGCCTGCAGCGGTTGGCCGCTTTTGGGCCCGAGACCCTTGTCTACCCCGGGCACAACTACGGTCCCCGGCCGTTTTCGACCATCGGTTTTGAAAAAGAAAATAACCCATTCGTGCAGTGTGCCGACCTGGCCGCCTTTATCAAGCTGCGCATGGGCTAGTGCACTGTGCGGTTAATCGTGACCTATAATTCCGGCCCTTTTGGCCGCTGTCTGCGTTGTGCCTCCTTGACTTAACGCAAGGCTAGGCCTGCGTC
>CALZIC010000094.1 GCA_945787285.1 uncultured Desulfuromonadales bacterium | reverse complement strand
CGGTTCTCCGTCCCTTCGAGCTGGTGCTGCAGGTCGAGGAAGTTCTGGTTGGCCTTGAGATCGGGGTAGCGCTCGACGGTGACCAGCAGGCGCGACAGGGCGCTGGAGAGCTGGCCCTGGGCGGCCTGAAAGTTCTGCATCGCCTCAGGGTTGGCGAGGTCCTTGGCGGTGATGCTCATCTGCCCGGCTTTGGCGCGGGCTTCGGTGACCCCCTGCAGGGTCTCCCTTTCATGGGAGGCGTAGGCCTTGACCGTTTCGACCAGGTTGGGGATCAGGTCCATACGGCGCTGGTAGGTGGCCTCCACGTCGGCCCAGGCGGCGAAGACCGCCTCTTCGTTTTTCTGCATCTGGTTGTAGCCGCACCCGGAGAGGGCGGGGAGGGCGACCAGGGCCGCGGTGATCAGAACGAGCAGACGCTTCAGCATTTTTTAACTCCTGTAGGTAGTGGTGGATGAGCGTAGAGACGACCTTAAAATAAAAATCCCAATGAGTTCAAATATAGTAACAGGAACATGCCTTGTAAAGGGCCGGTCATTGAATTTCCCCACAGCGATCTTCCTTCCTTCTCCCCTCTCCCTGTTTCAAGGTTTCACCAGCCGTATCCGGCTGCCGTCCCGTCCGGCAGTGAGGTCGAGTCGCAGGGGCATCTGCTCCTTGAGCTCGGCCACATGGGAGATGACCCCGACCATGCGCCCGGCCGCCTGCAGGTCGATGAGGGTGCGTACTGCCAAATCGAGCGATTCGGCGTCGAGGCTGCCGAACCCCTCGTCGATGAACAGGGTGTCGAGGCGGATGCCGCCGGCGTAGGCCTGCACCACGTCGGAGAGGCCAAGGGCCAGGGAGAGGGCGGCCATGAAGCTCTCGCCTCCCGAGAGGGTCGCCACCGGGCGCACCTTTCCGGTGTAGGCGTCTTCCACTTCCAGCTCCAGCCCTGAAGCCTTGTTCCCCTTGGCGCGGTCCTCTTTGCGCAGCAGCTGGTAGCGCCCCTTGCTCATCAGGCTCAGCCGGTGGCTGGCTTCGATTAGCACGTCGTCGAGCAGCACGCTGAGCACGAAACGCTGCAGGCTGATCTTGTCGCCGGTCTGCCCGTTGGCCACGTCGCTCAAGGTGCCGACGACCGCATACTGTCGGTCGAGTTCGGCCTGCGCCGCTGAAGCTTTCTCCAGCTTTTTGCGTGTGGCCTCGAGCTGTTGAGCCCGTGCATCAAGCTGCTGCCAATGGGCCAGCGCTTCGCCCTTCTCTTGTTCGGCTTTTCTCAAAGCCTCTTCCACGGCGGAGAGGTCAGGCCGCGCCTTGCCCTCGAGCGCCGCCTGCTGCTGACCTAAGGCCCCGGCTACGAGCTGGCACTGCCTGTCGTAGTCGGCGATCGATTGCTGCAGCGTCTCCAGGCTCGCCTCGTCGCGTACGGCTTCGCGATAGGCCTGTTCGCTGGCAAACGGGCTTTCGGCGATCGCCTTTTCCCCGCACCGGGCTGCGCCCTCCAGTGCCTTGCTGGCGGCCTGCCCGGTTTCCGTGGCTGCCCGAAGGGTGGCCTGGGCCGCCTCCCAGCGGCCGTGGGCCAGTTTGTGGGCCTCGCGGGCGGCGTGGATCTGTTGTTCCAGCCGGTTTGCTTCGCCCTGCGCCCGGCCGATGGCCGCATCGAGGGCCCCTGCCTGGCGGTAGTCCTGCGGCAGCTCCTGCTCGGCGCTCTGTGCCTGAGCCCGGGCGGCGGCCGCGGCATTGGAGGTTTCGGTTACCCGGGCCGCGGCTTGGTCCAGGCTCTGACGGGCGTCGCTTTCGTTCTGCTTGAGTCGCTGCAGGGCCTCGCCCAGGGCTTCAAGCTGCCTGCCCTGCCCCTGGAGGGTCTCGACCTGCGCCTTCAGCGCGTCGTGGGCCTGTTGCAGCTCGGAGATGGGGCTCTGTGTCGTTTCGCCGAGTTGCAGCCGGCATTGTTCCAGCTGCTCCTGAGATTGAACCACCTTGCCCCGGGTTTCGCCATACGCCTCCCGGGCCGAGGCCAGGGACTGGCT
This sequence comes from uncultured Desulfuromonadales bacterium, assembly GCA_945787285.1. Taxonomy (GTDB): domain Bacteria; phylum Desulfobacterota; class Desulfuromonadia; order Desulfuromonadales; family Trichloromonadaceae; genus CALZIC01. The sequence goes on along the minus strand of CALZIC010000094.1, from coordinate 7,717 downwards.
AGTTTTCTGGACCAGGGCGCGGGCCTGTTCCAGTTCCTTCTGCGAGGGGAGGGGCTCTTCGCTGTGGGCCGGGGCGGGATGGTCGCTGCTGCCGCAAACGGGACAGGGTTCGCCTGTGCACAGCTCTGCCGCCAGGATCGCTGCCTGCCCCTGGTGCCAGGCCAGCTCGAGGCCCTTGGCCTGCTGGGTTTTTGCCTCGTACTCCTCGCGCAGGGTTTTCCCGCGAGCCTCTTCGCGGGTGAGCTGTCCCTGCTGCTGGCGGAGCTGGTGTTCCAGGGCCTCCATTTTCGATCGGTCGTTCAAGCGGTCGGCCAGCTGCCGGAGCTGCAGCTGGAGTTCGCCGAGGTTCGCCTGGCTCTTTTGGCGCTGGTTCTTCTCTTCTTCTTTGGCCTCCCGCTGCCGGCTGGTGTTCTGCAGGGTGGTCAGCGCCTGTTGATGGGCCTCCCGGGCGGCTGCGGCGCTGCGTTCGGCCTGCTCCAGCGCCTGGCGCGTTTCGGCAAGCCGGGCGGCGCGGGCGCGAAGGCCGTCGAGCCGGCCCGTCTCCTGCTTGGCGGCATCGAGGCCTCTGGTCAGCGGTTCGACTTTCTGCAGTTCCCGGTCCGCCTCGTTGCGCTTGAGGGTCGCTTGTTCGAGCTCGCTCTCGGTTTTTTTCACCCGGTTCGCCGCCTGCTGCAGCTCCCTCTGGCAGCGGGCCAGATCGTCAAAGACCGGCCTGAGTTTTCGGGCCTGTTCGGCCGATTTAAGTTCGCGGCGCTGGCGCTCGAAAGCCTCTTTCTGGCCATTCAGCGAGATCTGCTGATGTTCGGTTTTTTCCAGTTCGGCAAAGGCTTGATGGAGACCCAGCGCCTGCTGCTGCGCCTTGCCGGCGGCGTTAAAGTCCTCTTCTTTAGCCTCTTTCAGCGCTCGGGCGGAATCGACCCCGGGGCGCAGTTCAGCCAGCTCCTGCTCGAGGGCGTCGGTGCTCTCCACTCCGGCTCCTTCCAGGATTCCCTGCCGCAGCTGCAGCTGCCGTTCCCGCTCGCGACGGATCTCGGCGGACTGGGCCTTGAGGTTCTCCTCGAGCCGTTTGTAGATCCGCGTCTGGAAGAGCTGGCTGAAAATCTTTTCTCGGTCGGCCGATTCGGCCATCAGCAGCTGGCGGAACTGCCCTTGCGGCAACACCATCACCTGGCGAAACTGGTCGACGCTCAGGCCGGTGAGGGTTTCGATCTCGCGGGTCGCCTCGGTCACCTTGCTGGAGACGATCAGCTGCTCGCTGCCATCGGCGTTCAAGGTGTAAAGCTGGGCCTCGGGCGACTGGGTGGTGGTCCCCTCGCCCCGCGCCTTGGGCCGCTGCTGCTCCGGTACCCGGCGGATGCGGAAGCGCCGCCCTGAGAGTTCGAAACAGAGGGTGACCTCGGTGAGGGTCTCGGCGGTGGCCAGGTCGCAGCGCATCTGCGCTCCTTCGCGCTCGTCGCCTGTGGTTTTGCCGTAGAGGGCGAAGCAGATGGCATCGAGGATGGTCGTCTTGCCCGACCCTGTGGGTCCGTTGATGAGAAAAAGCGGGTTTTCACCCAGCGCTTCGAAATGGATCTCTTCCTGCCCCGCAAAGGGGCCGAAAGCGGTCATGCTCAGGTGGATTGGGCGCATGGTCAGGCCTCGTCGTTCTGGTAAAGGGCATCGAGGGTTTCGTTGATCACCTTTTCCTGGTCGAGGCTCAGCGCGTCGCCGGTGACCTGCTTGAAGAAGTCCTCGAACATCATCCTCTCCCCTTTTTTCAGCCGTTCACGGCTGGCCTCCAGGCGTTCGCTGCGGGACATCAGTCCCGGGCGCTCCAGGTGCAGCACGTTGGGGTAGACCTGGCGGAGTTTGTTCATCACGTCGAGAATGGCATGGGTGTCGCTGAGGCGCACCAGCAGGTAGTCTTCGCGGTGAGGGTCGGTTTGCCCGGCGGCCAGCAGTTCGTCGAGCGTCCCTTCGACTACCCGCATGTCGCGCAGCGGCTGCAGGGGGATCTGCTCGAAGCTTGCCTGTCCGGCAGAATCGAGTTCCACCAGGGTGACCGACTTGCGCTGGCGCTGCTCGGAGAAGGAGTATTTCATCGGCGAGCCGGCGTAGCGCACGTGCTGCGCCCCTCGGTACTGGGGGCCGTGCAGGTGGCCGAGGGCGGCGTAGCTGAAGTTTTTGAAGTAATCCGCGGAGACCTGGTCGGCGCCGCCGATCGAAAGGGGACGTTCCGATTCCGAGACCTCTCCGCCTGCCAGAAAGCAGTGGGCGATGACCACGCAGGGGCGCTCGGAGCCGTTGTCCTTCCGCACCTGGGCCAGCAGGTAGGCCATCGCCTCATCGTGGGTCATGCACTCCGCCCCGTGCACCTGCCTGACCGTCGCGGGATCGGCGTAGGGGATGGGGTAGAAGGCGACTTCGCCGTGGCGGCCCTCGATGACCACCGGCTGCGGGCTCTTCCAAAGGGGGCCGACCACGTGAAGCCCTGCGCCGGCCAGCTGCCGCGCCCCGAAGGCCAGGCGCTCCGGCCCGTCGTGATTGCCGGCGATCAGGATGACCGGCACCTGCAGGTCGTTGCAGAGATGATTGAGCGTGTCGTCAAGCAAATCCACCGCGGCGGCAGAAGGGACCGAGCGGTCGTAGATGTCCCCTGCGACAATCAGCGCATCGATCTGCCGGTCAGCTGCCACCCTGCTGATCTGGGTCAGAACATGGCGCTGGTCGTCGAGCAGCGAAACGTTGTGAAACTGGCGTCCGATGTGCCAGTCGGAGGTGTGTAAAAACCGCATGCTTGATAAGCTCCGGGCCTTGCTGATAAAAGAGAGTCTAGGAGGCTGTCGGACTTTGAAATGAACCTGCTGCGAAATCATCTGATCGGTCCATATCTCCGACAATTTTCGACAAATAGCCCTGCTATTTGCTCTTAAATTCTCGAAAATCCGGCCTCGAACAGTCGATTTCTCGCTAAGGTTCACAAAGTCCGACAGCCTCCTTGCGACGGGGGACTTTTCATTCAGAACGGTCAAGAGGATAGCAAGGGGGGAGGAGGAGGGCAAAGAAAAAGAGGAGTGCAGCGACTTCGGCCTCAGTCTTGAACCGCTTCAGGCCGGAATTGAGGATTGCCCGCGAGGGACTGCTTTTGTACAATGCCACAATCTGCTGTTGATTAGTCAGGAGTTCTTTTCTGCTGTTATTTCCGATAGTGAACTAAAAAAGGCTGGAAACTGTATGACCAACGATATTGAAAGCACCCCGTGGATCTGCCACGTCTGCGATTACCGGTCGAGCACCACCGAGAGCGTAGCCTGTTCGGTCTGCTACAAGACGACCTGCACCGCACATCTTCAGCATAAATCGGCCTTTAATGCCGAAAGCGGGCTTTACGAGCTGCAGCCGGTTTGCATCTATTGTGTGGCGGCGAAGCTATGCTGACAGCCGTCCAGGAGGGGCTTCTGCACCGTGTGGCCCCTCTTGGAGGGTGTTGCGGGAAAGGTGTCAGGTGCGACAGTAGTCTTCCAGGGCCTGTTCGAAACCGCGCAGCCCTTCGAGGGTGAGATGAACCATCGATCCGCAGCTCTGGCAGGTACGGGTTTGGCCCGGCGCGAATTCCGCGAGTTTCTGATGTGATCTTCTGTGGCACTGTGGACACTCGTAATCGATTGTAAGTTCCATTGGAGCGCCTCCGGGGCAGGGCTGGGGGTGTGGTTGGGGGGAGTTAATATATTGTCAGAAAAAGGTGCTGGTTGGCAAGGATTTTAACTTATTCCAATAAAGAGGGGCTCCTCCATTGAGTCAGGGTTGGCACGAGAACTCTTTGCTGTATAATAAAGTGTCTTTAATACAACATGGGTCCGTGAGCTCTGACCGGGAGGAAAATCGATGCCAGAATGTTTTGATTATTCGCTGCACTCAGACCGGGTGGCCGAGCTGGCCACCGAACAGTTGGCACAGGCTGAATCGGCAGAGGCTCTGGTTCGGCTGATGGAGCAGGTTGCCGGATTTGCCGAATCCGAACTTGCACGGGAAATCGGGGATGAGGCCCGGCATATCGCCTGTCGGGCCGGGTGCGGGACCTGTTGCGCGGTCAATGTGTCGGTCCTTTTTCCCGAGGCGGTGGCCATCGCCGATTTCCTTCGGCGTGAGATGGCGCCGGCCCAGCTGGAGCAGACCAGGGCCCGGCTGGACGAGCTTCATCGCGAGGTGCGCTGGCTCGATGACAGCGAGCGGCCTTTTCTCCGCCGCAGTTGCGCTTTTCTCGATGCCGACGGCAGCTGCAGCATCTACCCGGTGCGGCCGCTGATCTGCCGGTCGGTCACCTCCACCGACGCGGAGCGCTGCAAGGATGCGCTGGTCGCGCCTGTGTTCGGCGAAGAGGTTCCGGTGATGATGAACCTCTTCCAGAAATCTCTGCTAGAGGTGACCTTTACCGCCCTGGGGGAGGCGGTCCAGGATTCGGGCCGGGATGCCCGTGGAGCCACCCTGACCTCCACCGTGAAGAGGCTGCTGGATAATCCGGGGCTGGCCGAACTCTTTCTTGCAGGGGAACGGATCTATTGATTCTTGAACCCGATAATTGATAGTATTGAAGATGGATTTTGTAAGGTATGGGTTTTGACTACCCACAGGAGGTACGTTTGAAAATTTCAGTCAACGGAATTAACCTGGCCTACGAAGAGGCCGGAAGTGGGCCCGCGGTTATTCTCATTCACGGATTTCCCCTCTGCCGAAAAATGTGGCGACCGCAGATGGATGCTCTGGCTGAGGCAGGTTTTCGTGTGATCGCCCCCGACCTGCGGGGCTTCGGCGAGAGCGAGGCGGGGCCGGGTGGCGCATCGGTTGCGACCTACGCCGATGATATCGCCGAGCTGATGGATCACCTCGGGGTAGGTCGGGCGGTCATCGTCGGCATGTCGATGGGGGGCTATGTGCTCCTCAGCCTGCTCAGCCGCTATCCCCAGCGGGCCGTCGCCGCCGGGTTCATCGTCACCCGCTGCGACGGCGATGACGAGGCCGGCGTGGCCAAACGCAACAACCTGATCGCCGAAGTCGAAAGTGGCCGTCCAGAAGCGGTTTCCGGTGCATTCGAGTCCGTTCTCTTTGCGCCCCAAACGACCGCGTCCCGCCCCGAACTGGTCGCCGAAGTCAAAAGCTGGATGGATGGGGTTTCTGCCGAAGGGCTGGTTCAAGGGCTTGAGGCCATGCGCGACCGCCCCGACTCGACCCCCCTGCTGAAAGACATCCGAATTCCCACTCTCGTCATCGGCGCTTCCGAGGACAGGGCCATTCCCCTCGAGAAGTCAAGTGCCTTGACTGCGGCGCTTCACCAGGTCCATTTCGTGGTGATCGACGGGGGGGGGCATATGGTGAACCTGGAGCAGAGCGAAGAATTCAACGGGGAACTGCTTGATTTTATGCGCCAGATGCGCTGAGTGAAGGGGGGCAGTGCTGATGCACTCACAAATCCTCTTGAGATGGCGACGCCATCAGTGGTCGCCGTGGAAGAGGCAGGCCGCGGTGGCGGTGGAGCGCTGGAGTAGAATGTTGGCGACCTCATCCGGTGCCAGCGGCTTGGCGAAGTAGTATCCCTGCATTTCGTTGCAATGGCGCTGATGCAGGAAGTCCAGCTGTTCCCGATGTTCGACCCCTTCGGCGATGACTGCCAGTTTCAGTGTTTGCGCCATGGCGATGATCGCCGCAACGATCGCCTCGTTGTCGGGGTCGGTGGGGATGTCGCGGACGAATTCCTGAGCGATCTTGAGGCGGTCGATAGGAAAGTGCTTGAGGTAGACCAGCGACGAATGGCCTGTGCCGAAGTCGTCGATGGCCAGGTGTATCCCACGGATTTTCAGGTCGGTCAGGGTCATGATCGAGTCCTGGACCTTTTCCATGACCATGCTTTCGGTCAATTCCAGTTCCAGGTAGTGAGGCATCAGCCCGGTCTGCTGCAAAACCTCCTCGACCAGATCGACAAAATCGTGCTGCTTGAACTGGCGTGCCGAAACGTTGACCGCCATGCGTATTGTCGGCAGTCCCTGGTCCTGCCAGGCTTTGGCCTGGGCGCAGGCGGTGCGCAGGACGAATTCTCCGATCGGGATGATCAGGCCGGTCTCCTCGGCAATCGGAATAAAGTCCTGTGGCTGCATCAATCCCATTTGCGGATGGCGCCAGCGCACCAGGGCTTCGATGCCGATGATTTTTCCGGATTGGAGGTCGAGTTGGGGCTGGTAGGCGAGAAACAGCTGGTTTTGAACCAGGGCCTGGCGCAGCCCCGCTTCCATCTCGATTCTGAGCCCCGCTTCCATCTCGATTCTGCGGGTCGTCTGTATATTGAGTTCGGAAGAGAAGTACTGGTAGGTGTTGCGTCCGCGGGCTTTGGCTTCGTACATGGCGATGTCGGCATTGCGCTGCAGGGTGTCGGCATCGGCACCGTCGGCCGGATAGACCGAAATGCCGACGCTGGCGGTGGTGAAAAGCTCTTTGTCGCGCAGCCTCACCGGCCGGGCGATTTCCTCGAGCATCCGCATCGCAAAGAGTGACGAATCCTGACGGTCTTCCACCCCGGTCAGGAAAATGACGAATTCATCCCCCCCCAGCCGTGCCAGGGTATCTCCAGCCCGAAGGCATTTCTCCAGACGCTTGGCGATAACCTGCAGCAGTTCGTCGCCGATTCCATGGCCGAGGGTGTCGTTGACTCCCTTGAACTGGTCGAGGTCGATAAAGAGGACGTCGATCGTTGCGTCGTGGCGCTTGGCGCGGACCAGGGCACGGTTGAGCCGCTGTTGGAACAGGGAGCGGTTGGGCAGGCCGGTCAGTGTGTCGTAAAAGGCGAGCTGGTGGATCTTTTGTTCGGCTTTTTTATTCTCAGTCACATCGACCAGTACCGCAAGGCTGCGGACGATTTCGTTGTTTTCGTTCCGTTCGGCCACCGCGGAAAGGATAACATCGAGCATTCTGCCGTCTTTGGTGAGTATCTGATACGGTACGTCGTTGATTCTGCCGGTGCGAAAGAATTCGGGGAGATAGGTCTGTTCGGCCAGTTTGCGGGAGTGGGGGGAGAGGAAGCTCACCAGAGGCCTGTTGACTACTTCGTCACGGGTGTAGCCCAGGGTTTCGAGCCAGCGGTCGCTGACCGTGAGAATGCAACCCTGCCGGTCGATGGAATGGAGCATCGCCGGGGTCCTTTTGTACAGGTCCCGGTAGCGCTTTTCGGTCTGCTGCAGTTGTCGCAGGGCGTCGCTCAAGGTCCCCTCCATCAAGGATGCGTGGCGGTTGCGATGCTGCCTGGTGCGGGGTGAACCGGGGTGAGCCCCCTCCGGTGAGGGGACACACCCCGGTCTGTTACTTGCTCTTTTTCAGGTAGCGGAAAAAGTCGGAATCGGTCGACAGAATCAGTCGGGAGTTTCCCTTGATCGCCTTGCGGTACGAATCGAGCGATCGCACGAAAGCGTAGAACTCCGGATCCTTGCCGTAGGCCTCGGCGTAGATGGCCGCCGCCTTGGCGTCGGCTTCCCCGCGGATCTCCACCGACTTCCGGTAGGCTCCAGACTCGATACTGCGCAACTCCTTTTTCATCTGGCCAAGAATATCGGCTTTTTCCCCCTCGCCTTCGGAACGGTACTGGGCCGCCACCTTCTTGCGCTCGGAAATCATCCGCTCGTAGACCCGCTGCCGCACCTGCTCGACATAGTTGATGCGCTTGATTTGTACGTCGATCAGTTCGATGCCGTACTCG
>CALZIC010000093.1 GCA_945787285.1 uncultured Desulfuromonadales bacterium | reverse complement strand
CGGGTATCTGCGGGAAATTGTCGATCAGCACGTGGAGATGCTCCTGGTCGCGGGCGGCCGGGGTGCTCTGGATGATTTTATGGAACAGGTCCAGCGTTGCCGCCGGACCCATGCCACCGATCACTCCGATCGTTTTCATATCAGGCGTTTTCTTCGGCGGGACCAGGTACTCCGGCCTCTTCCCAGTACGACTCGTCGAGCTCACCTTCGCTCTTGGCCACGATGCAGGTCGCGGCCAGATCCCCGGTCACGTTCAGGGAGGTCCGGCCCATGTCGAGCAGGGCGTCGATGCCGAAAATCATCGCGTAGGCGGCGGCCACGGTGGTCCCCGGCGGTACCGATGGAAGCCAGAACGGCGGTGGCGATGACGGTCATCTGCTGGCCGAGGCTCAGCGGCAGGCCGATGGCCAGTCCGACGAAGATGGCGCAGACCCCCTGGTAGATGGCGGTGCCGTCCATGTTGATGGTCGCCCCCAGCGGCAGGGTGAAGGAGTAGACCCCGCGCGAGACCCCCATCTTCTCTTCGGCCACTTCCATGGTGACCGGCAGGGTCCCGCCGCTGCTGCGGGTCACGAAGGAAGTGACGATGGCTTCCCGGGCCTTGGAGATAAACTGCCTGAAATTGATGCGGAAGGCCGAAAGGAGCCCGCCATAGACCAGCACCAGGTGAGCCGCCAGGGCGCAGTAGACGGCCAGGGTGACGGTCCCCAGGGGCCCGAAGGCCCTGGCCCCCTGGGTGCCGAAGACCACGGCGATCAGGGCGAACACGCCGATCGGCGCATACTCGAGGATCCAGTGGACCACCTTGTACATGACCTCGGCTCCCCCTTCAAATAGCCTGAAGACGGTGTTGGCGGCATCCTTGATACGCTGGTCTCTGCTTTCACGCAGATAGGCGACCCCCATTCCGAAGATCAGGGAAACGAAGATGGTCGGCAGGATCTTGCCCGAGGCGATGGCTTCGAAGGGGTTTTTCGGGACGATGTTGAGAAAGGTCTGAATCAGCGAAGGCTGCTTGAGCTCTTTGCCGACGGCCTCTGCAACCCCGACCAGCTCCATCCCCTGCCCGGGGCTGAAGAGGTTGCCGAACAGCAGCCCCACGGCCACGGCAAAGGCGGAGGTGACCATATAGAAGAACAGGGCCTTGACTCCGACCCGGCCGAGGCGGGAGGGGTGGACGCTGGCGGCCCCGACCACCAGGGTGAAGATCACCACCGGCATGACGATCATCTTCAGCAGCCTGACGAAAAGATCACCGAAGGGGGCGACCCAGGAAATCTGGGGTCCGAAGACCAGCCCCGCTGCCGCACCCAGCATCAGCCCCATCATGATGCGGAACAGCAAGTTCGTATTAAAATACCAGCTCAGCAAACCCTTCTTCTCTGCACGACCATTTTCACTCATCTGTACCTCCCAGTACTCTGTTGTCGGCCAGCCCCCCTCTACCACAAAGAGCAACTGCCGAGATAAAACCCTGTTTGCAATTCGTATACGACCTGTAGTAGAGCAAGGGAGGTGCCAACGAGGCGACAATCGTGCAAGCGACTATTTTTACTAATTTTTCCAGCTAAAAACCAGCATACAACAATGACGCAAAGGGATATAACCTCTGGGAATCAAAAACCGCCAGCGCGAGACAACCACGTACAATTACAGACACTTGAACCACCAGGCCGATGGTTATAGGCAGCCGCCAGGTTATAGGAGTTTGATGAGGGCGGCTCAAAGGCGCTCACTGGCACTGAAAACAGAGCAAAAGAGCCCTATTCAAGAGGACGGCAGCAGGGAAAACGTTCGCAGGCAAAAGCCCCCGAAGACAGGAAGGCAGCAACGGGGCAGAGGGGAGATGAGGCGGGAATGGGACAGAGTAAAAAAGCGTTTTCCGAAAGAAGATCCTTCCTTACGGTTCGGCACGCTTTTTCTTCAGGCGCTTACTCAGAGCCGGCTGGGAGATGCCGATGAGGCGGGAGGCGATCGACTGGTTCCCTTCGGCCCGACGCATCGCCTCGGCCACCAGCAAGTCGGCCACGTCGTGCAGATGCGGCAGGGGTTGTGATGCAGAGAAGACGCTCCCCTCCCCGCCGGTGGCCTCGGTCTTTTCGGCAGAAGTTACGGGCTGGCCGACAGCGCGTCGGAAGGCCTCCATCGAGAGCATTCTCGATTTATGGGTGCTGATGGCATCGTAGACCATCGCCTTCAGCTCCCGGATGTTGCCGGGAAACTCGTAGTTAGCCAGCAGTACCGCAAGCTCCTTTGGGGCCGTCGGCTTCTTCTTGTCGAACTCCCCGGCGGCCTCGTCGAGAAAGTGCTCGAGCAGCAGGGGGATGTCGTCCTTGCGCTCGCGCAGCGCCGGGATGTGAACATGGTGGGCGCGCAGGCGGTAGTAGAGGTCCTTGCGGAAGCTGCCGGCAGCCTGCCTGGCCTTGAGGTCATGGTGGGTGGCGAAGACGATGCGCGCCGAGATCCGCCTGGGCTGATCGCTGCCGAGGGGGAAGTATTCCCCTTCCTGGAGCAGGCGCAGCAGCTTCACCTGGGAGGGGATGCTCAGATCGCCGATTTCATCGAGAAACAGCGTCCCGCCGGCGGCCTGCTCGATCATCCCTTTGCGTGCCGCATCGGCTCCGGTAAAGGCCCCGCGGACATGCCCGAAGAGAGTGTCGGCAAAGACGTTGTCATCGAGTCCGGCCACATTCACCGAGACCATCGGCCCCTTGCAGCCGCTCAAGGTGTGAACGGCTCGGGCAACGAGTTCCTTGCCAGTACCGCTCTCCCCGGTAATCAGCAGCGGCTGGCGGCTTCTGGCCACTGACTCGAGGTACTGGAAGACCGAACGCATCCCCTTGTCGGCGGTAACGATGTCGGAGAAGGCCTCGGGGCATTCGAGCCGATCGTTGAGAAAATGGCTGCGCAGGGCCCGGTTTTCACGCTGCAGATCGATTACCTGAATGGCCCGCTGCACCCCCGTGACCAGGCGGTCCTCCTCCACGGTTTTGACGAAGTAGTCGAACGCCCCCCGCTGAATGCAGCCCACCGCCGTTTCGATCTGGTTCATACCGCTGATGATGATCACCCCCACCCCCGGATGCTCCTCGACGATTCTCTCCAAAAGAGCCTCGCCGCCGAGGTGCGGCATGTTCAGGTCGAGAAGAACCAGGGGCACCTCCCCTTCGGCGAGGATGTCGAGGACTTTGCGGCTGTCGGTACAACGCACGGTGTTGTTGATGCCGGATACGGCCAGGGTCATGCTCAGGCTTCGCAGCCAGGCCGGTTCGTCATCGACCAACAGAATCGGGAAGGATGGGTAGAGAGAGTCACTCAAGGCATATCCCCTTCTTTCAGAACTGGCAGCAACAGGGTGACGGTCGTCCCCTGCCCCGGTGCGGAGCTGAATTCAAGGCGCCCCTGATGGTCTTTGACGATGCCGGCCGAGACGGACAGCCCGAGTCCCGTTCCTCCCGAGTCGCGCCTGGTGGTAAAGAACGGATCGGTGACGCGGGAAAGATGCTCATCGGAGATACCCTTCCCCTCATCCCGGACCACAAGGGCAATCACCCCTTTTGAATCATCGTAGCGGGTGGCCAGCGAAATTTTCTGGTCCCTGTTCGGCAGGGCCTGGCAGGCATTGAGAACCAGGTTGACAACCACCTGTTCGATGCGCTGGACATTGCCCCTGACCGCCGGCAGCTGTTCGGCGTATTCTACGGTAAAGTGATCGGTGGCTTTGCGAATGGAGTTATCGACCAGACGCAGGGCTGTCTGCACCACGGCGTTAAGATCGACCGAATCGTTGAGATCCGAATTGTCCTGGCGGGCGAAGTCCTTCAAATCTTCGACAATGCGCTTGATCCGCCTGGCCCCGTCCAGCATCTCGGAGAACATGTACGGGACCTCTTCGCGCAGCGCTGAATACCTGAGTCCCCCCAGCATGAAATCCCCCTCCTCCCGGTAGCGGGCTTCCAGGTTGGTTTCGGCAAGCTTATAGGCCTTCTCCAGCACCGGAACGTTGAGCAGGATCAGGCCCGTGGGGTTGTTGATTTCGTGGGCCACCCCTGAGACCAGGATCCCCAGCGAGGCCATCTTGTCGGCCTGGATCAGCTGCTGCTGGCGAAGCTGCAACTCCTCGGTACGCTGGGCGACTTTCTTCTGCAGGGTACGCGACCAGACCACGGTGCCGCCCAGAACCAACAGGAGCGGAACGATTACGGCAGCGCCGTACCTGATCACCTTACGCCAGGAAATCCCCCGCGGCTCCAGCGCGCCGAGCCATTTGTCATAGATCTGCTGATGGCGGCCGGTGTTCTTCAGAATCGCCAGCCCCTCGCTGAACTGGGCCAGCAGTTCGGTATTTCCTTCTCTCACCGCATAGCCGTAGCGCTTGGCGGCCAGGGGCTCGGCTACCGGAACGATGTTGGAAAGCCCCAGCTCCCGGCCCAGGTAAAGGCCGGGAAGATTGGCGACCATGGCGTAATCATGCCTTCCCGATGCCAGCAGGCGCAGTGCCGCGGCATGGGTGTCGGTGAGAATCAGAGCCGCCCCGACGTCGTTTTCCACCAGGTAGTCGTGCATGATACCGTCTTTCTGCACGATGACCTCCTTGCCGCGCAACTCCTCGAGGGATTTTACGGCAGGGGTGTCGCGGCGGGCAAAGACCGACTGGTGCACGATGGTGTGAGGGGGGGCAAAGTCAAGGTATTTGTTACGCTCATCGGAAAAGGTCATCCCCTGGAGGGCGTCGATATCGCCTTTTTCCAGGGCGTTTCGCATGTCGTCCCAGGGCCCGAGGCGTACCTCCACGTTCATGCCCATCACTTCGGCAATGGCCCGGGTCAACTCGACATTGTACCCGGCAGGCTCCCCTTTTTCGTTCAGAAACTCATAGGGGGGGTAGTAATGATCGCCTCCGACGATGATCCGGCTGTCTTGCGACAGGCGGCCGGCCGCGGCAACGCCGGCAACCAGGCAAAAAAAGATCGTCGCCCACAGCACCCATGCGAGACGCCTGGCATGCCAAGCCCGACGAGAGGCGCCGCCCATGGGGGTTTTTCCGAACCATGCAACGGGTTGCGCCATAATCACGGACACCATGCCGGTGCACAAAAAGGGAGGGGCCGAATGTCCAGAGTGGTCATCATGGATTAAATCTTCCCCTGTGCCTTCACCGATGTCAAGAGGCGGCAGCCGGGTGCGCGAGGCGATTTGCCATCGGTTCCTCGAAAAGGCGGATTCCGACAGAAGTTAATCGTTGATCGGCACCACCATGGCCGGGCGGTGGCTCTTGCGCAGCAGCTTTTCGGCCACGCTGCCGAGAAAGGCGTATTTGAGCTTTCCCTTCCCATGGCTTCCAAGCACGATCAGGTCGACCTCCAGGCGGTCGGCCACCTCCAGGATGCAGGCGACGGGGTTGCCGTGGTGAATTTCGATATCGGCAATACGGTCCACATCTTCAGGGTGGTCGACAAGTTCCTCCTTGGCGAACTGATGGAGGCGCTGGCGGATCTTGTCTTTAACCTCGGACTTGTGCTCCAGTTCGAAGTCGGCCAGGCGGTCTTCGCCCATCACCGTGGAAATGTAGTTCAGCATCGCCGGTTCCACCTCGGGGAGAACGTGCAGAAGCGTGATCTCCGACCGGTAGGCCCTGGCCAGGCCGATGGCATGACGCAAGGCATGGGCGGAATTTGGAGAAAGATCGGTTGCGTACAGAATTTTCTTATACTGGGGAATCACGTTATCCTCCTCAAGCGTGGACTGCTGTCGATTTACTCGGCAGACGCAACTTCTGCAGGGCAAAGATCACGCCCCACAGGGCCAGACCGACCATGTAGCTCAGGTAATGGTTGTCGATGCCGACGTAGTGGGCAAAAAAGTCAGGGCGGAACATGATCAGCGCGACCCCCAGCAGGAGAAGGATCTCGTACCAGCGGGTGCGGGTGAGGAAATACGCCTGGGTGGCCGAGCCGAACGCGAACATGCCGACGCAGGTCATGGCAAAAATATAGATGGCCAGCGGAAAGCTGTCGATGCCGACCAGCAGCATGTCGGTATTAAAAATAAACATGAACGGCAGCACCGCGGTGCGGATGTCGTATGCGAAGCCCTGCAGACCGGTCTTGATCGGGTCGCTCTTGGCAATCGCCGCCGCTGCGTAGGCCGCCAGTCCCACCGGCGGGGTATCGTCGGCGAGAATACCGAAATAGAAGACGAACAGGTGGGCGGCGATCAGCGGCACTTCAAACCCCTGCCACTCGGCGATGGTGACCAGGGCCGGGGCGGTGAGCGAAGCCATGACGATGTAGTTGGCAGTGGTCGGCAGGCCCATGCCGAGAATCATGCTGGCCGCGGCGGTGATGAGCAGCATCAGGAACAGGTTGCCCATGCTCAGGGTGTCGATGATGCTGGTGATCAGCCCGCCCAGCCCCATGGTCACCACGCCGACGACGATGCCGGCCGAGGCGGTGGCCACCGCCACGCTGACCATGTTACGGGCGCCACCGATCATGCCGCCCAGGATATCTAAAAAGCCCAGTTTGACCCCTTCACCGAAGGTGATGCCTTTGGACTTGCGCCGCAGCGCGTGCTGAAAGAGCATGATCACCGAAAGGAGCATAATCGAGCGGAAAGCCGCCAGGTCGGGCGAGTGACGGGGAATGATCAGCTCGTAAAGCAGCACCAGGATCGGAAAGAGATAATGCCAACCGTTTTTCAGAGTGTACCAGAAGGCGGGAAGATCGGCCTTGGGCAGCCCCTTCATCCCCAGCTTGCCGGCCTCCAGGTGGGTCAGCCAGAAGAGAGCCATGTACGAAGCGAAGGCCGGGATGGCCGCCGACTTGCAGACCTCGAGATAGGGGATGTTGACGTACTCGGCGATGATGAAGGCGGCGGCCCCCATGACCGGCGGCATCAATTGGCCGTTGGTCGAAACCGCCACCTCGATGGCGCCGGCCTTGTAATCGGGGTAGCCGACCTTTTTCATCATCGGGATGGTGAAGGTCCCGGTGGTCACGACGTTGGCGATGGAGGAGCCCGAGACCAGCCCGGTCAATCCGCTGGAAAGGACCGCCGCCTTGGCTGGTCCTCCCTTGTAACGGCCAAGCAGGCTCATGGCCATGTCGATGAAGAAGCGTCCCGCCCCGGCCCGCTCGAGCATGGAGCCAAAGAGCACGAAAAGAAAGACGATTCGCGCCGAGACATCAAGGGGGATGCCGAAAATCCCTTCGGTGGTCAGCGAGATCTGGCCGATGTAGCGCGACAGGCTGACCCCCTTGAAGGCAAGGAAGTCGGGCATGTACGGCCCGAAGAAGGCGTAGGCGGTAAACAGCCCGGCAATCACCGGCAGGGCCGGGCCGATCACCCGGCGGGCGGCGTCGAGCAGGATGATGACCAGGAAAACGCCGATCACCAGGTCGCGGGTGTTGGGCCGTCCCACCCGGTTGGCGATCCCCTCGTAATCGAGGAAGATATACAGGGCGGCCAGTACGGCCAGAATCGCCAGCGCGTAATCACCAAAGGGGATCTTGTGTTTTTCCCCCAGCCACCTCAGACCGGGGATGCGGACATCCCGCCTCAGGGTTGGGTAAGACAAGAAGACGATCGCCAGGGCGAAGGCCAGGTGGATCGAACGGATAATGGTCGAGTCAAGCAGCAGCCAGCTCGAGAGTGAAAGCTGGAACAGCGACCAGCAAAGGGCGATGGCCGGCACGATGTAAGCGCTCCAGCCGGTGACCCGACGCAGGCCGAGCTCCTCTTCTTCCTTCATCCGCTGGGCCGCGGCCAGCCCCTCATCCCTGTCCTTGACGTCTTCGGTCATGGCGTCATCCTTTTTTGCAATGCGTTGCTTGAAAATCGGCAGGAGCACGATCCGCAGTGCCCCTGCCGGCACTCCCTTAAAACCTTACTCTTTGTCTTTGATCAGCCCGGCTTCCTTGAAGTACTTCTCGGCGCCGGGATGCAGCGGAGCCGACAGCCCCTGCAGCATGTTCTCCTTCGTCAGCACGTCGAGTGCGGGGTGCAGCTTGCGCAGCTCCCCGACATTTTCGAAGACTTCCTTGGTGATGTTGTAGACCACATCCGCCGGCACGTCGGCCGAAGTGCAGATGGTCGCCTTGACGCCGAAGGTGGGGACATTCTCGGTGTTGGCCACGCCGGGGTATTGAGCTACCGGAATATCGGCCGGAGCGTAGTAGGGCTGAGCGGACACCAGCTTCTGCACCAGGTCGGCAGAGACCGGCACGAAGCTGACCTTGCGAGCACCGGCAACCGCCTCCTTGATCGAGCCATTGGGGTGGCCGACAGTGTAGAAGTAGGCGTCGATGCGGCCGTCCTGCAGCATGCCGGCAGCCTCGGAGGGCTTGATGCCCTCAATCCTCAGGTCCTTGTCGATATCGATGCCGGCGGTGGCAAAGAGGTCGGT
>CALZIC010000092.1 GCA_945787285.1 uncultured Desulfuromonadales bacterium | reverse complement strand
GGAAGCCATGGCCGAGCCCTTGACTTCGAGTCCGGCATGTTCGGCCTTGATGGCGGCGATGCGGGCGGAGTTGACGCGGCTCATCTGGCCGGCGCCGACCCCGACGGTCATGCCGTCTCTGCCGTAGACGATGGCGTTGGATTTGACGAACTTGGCGACCCGCCAGGTAAAGAGAAGATCGACCATCTCCTTTTCGGTGGGAGCGCGCTTGGTGACAACCTTGATGTCGTCGGAGAGGTCCAGGTCGGTGCCCTGAACCAGCATGCCGCCGTTAACCCGCTTGAAATCGAGGCGCTCGGCCGGCTGCTCAGGCCAGACTCCGCACTCGAGAAGACGCACGTTCTTCTTGGCGGCGACGACCTCGACGGCCTCTTTGGCCACAGTCGGAGCGATGATCACCTCGACGAACTGCTTGTCGACAATCGCCTTGGCGGTTTCGGCGTCGAGCTCGCGGTTAAATGCGATGATGCCACCGAAAGCCGACTCGGGGTCGGTGGAAAAAGCCCGCTGGTAGGCTTCGAGCAGTGTGGCGCCGTAGGCTACGCCGCAGGGGTTGGCGTGCTTGACGATGACGCAGGCCGGCCCCTCGGTGAACTGCTTGACGCACTCGAGGGCCGCATCGGTATCGCCGATATTGTTGTAGGAAAGCGCCTTGCCCTGCAGTTGACGGGCGGTGGCGATCGACGCTTCGGAAACGTTTTTCTCGACGTAGAAGGCGGCTTTCTGATGGGGGTTTTCGCCGTAGCGCATCCCCTGGGCTTTGTGGTACTGCAGGGTGAGGGTCGGCGGGAAATCGGCCGCTTCTTCACCGAGTTTCTTGCCCAGCCAGTTGGAGATGGCACCGTCGTAGGCCGCGGTGTGCTGGTAAACCTTGACCGCCAGACGGAAATTGGTCTCGCGGGAAACAGAGCCGCTGCTGGCCTTCATCTCCTCGAGAACCGCGGGGTAGTCTTTGCAGTCGACGATGACGGTCACGTCGCGGTTGTTCTTGGCGGCGCTGCGCAGCATAGTGGGACCGCCGATATCGATATTCTCGATCGCGTCCTCAAGGGTGCAGTCGGGCTTGGCCACGGTCGACTCGAAGGGGTAGAGGTTGACCACCACCATGTCGATCGGCTCGATGCCGTACTCGTTCATCTTGGACATCGAGCATTTCGGGAAAACCGGTAAACTCCGAGACGTCCTTGACCGGCAGACCTTCCTTGCGCAGCAGGGCGGCGGTCCCGCCGGTAGAGAGGATCTCCACTCCGAAGGCGTTCAGTTCCTTGGCGAATTCGACGATCCCGGCTTTATCCGAGAGGCTGATGAGAGCACGTTTGATAGCGGCCATGAAAAACCCTTTCTACGAGTATGTTTATATCGAACAGCGAACCGAGTATTCTATGCAAGATGGCGTTTACGCTTGCCCAAAACACAAAAAAACCGTCATTCAGGCGGTTTCTTCAGAAGTCGAGTGATTGCAGGAACGCCTGCTCGAAAGCTGGGGTTCCCGACAGGGGGTAAGGCTTCAGTTGGCTGGCCAGGGCAGTCACCATGGTCAGTCCATCAGGCTCGCGCAAAAAACGGGAAACCCCCTCGAGTGCCCCTCCGGGGACAAAACAGACCTTATCTACCATGCTTTCCGGCAACAAGGCAACCCTTTTCAGAACCTCAGAAGGCAGCGAAAAACCGAACGCGCCCGTCACCAGCGCCTTGTCGATCTGCTCCCCGGCCACGCCGGCGCGCTGCAGCAGACAGCCGATACCGGCCAGCATCGCGCCCTTGGCCAGCTGAAAATTCCGCACGTCCTGCTGGCTCAGGCACAGGTCTACCCGGGCGTCGCGGTATAGGCGCAGCAGACGGCCGTCAGGGGTTTCGGCGATATAGCGGGAGAGGTTGGTTGTCACCTCGTCAGGGCCAACGATAAGACCCCGGGCATCGATCAGCCCCCCCTCGAGACCGGCGGCGATCGCCGCCACCAGGCCGCTGCCGCAGATACCGACAGGAGGCGCCCCGGCGATGGTGTCAAGGCACAGCGAATCGCCCTCGACCCTCACCCCGCTGACCGCCCCCGCCCGTGCCGTCATGCCGCAGGAGACATCCCCGCCTTCGAAGGTCGGTCCGGCGGCCACCGAGGTGACCCACCAGCGCCCCCCGGAAAAGAGCGCCATCTCGCCGTTGGTGCCGATATCGAGATAGAAGGTGTGACCTTCAGGATTCGGGCAGCCGTAGAGAAAAGCGACCAGGTCGCCTCCGACATAGCCGGAAACCAGCGGAAAGAGGTAGAGCGGAACGGGAAGGTCGAGCCCGAGCTGTGCCGGGTCGAGAAAAGTGCCGGCGAGCTCTTTGGGGCGGTGAGGCGGAAAGAGGATGGAGTCGACGTCCAGCTGGCGCAGCAGATGGCAGATGGCGGAATTACCGGCAGCAGCCGCGGCCTTTATGGCGCTTCGAGGGCAGCCGGCCTGCTGCAGCAGGTCATCGACCAGGGAGTCGATCCCCCCGACCAAAAGTTCCTGCAGCCTTTTTCCGGCCCCGCCCCGTGCCGCCTCGAGGCGGCGGATGACATCGCTGCCCATCTCCCGCTGCGGGTTAACTGATTTCCCTTCGACCAGCAGAGTGCCGTTTCGGTCGGACAGGCGGCCGGCCAGGGTCGTCGAACCGAGATCGAGAGCCAGAAAGAGCTCGTTCATCGCCAACCTCCCAGGAGTGTTCAGGCGCCACAGTAAATACGCGGGACACGCTTGCTGACTTGGCAGAAAACTTCGTAGCCGATGGTGCCGACCCGGGCCGCCCATTCTTCTGCTGTGATGGTGTTGCCGTTGTCGCGCCCGAGCAGGGTCACCTCGTCACCGACCTGCGCCCCGGGAATGTCGGTCACATCGATCAGGGTCCAGTCCATGCAGACGGTGCCGGCGACGCGGGCGCGCTTGCCGCGGACCAGCACTTCGCCGCAGTTGGAGAGATGTCGGCTGTAACCGTCAGCGTACCCGACCGGAATGGCCGCGAGGGTCGTTTTACGGCCGGCGACAAAGCGATGCCCGTAGGAAACGCCGGTCCCCTCCGGCACCTGCTTGATTTGAACGATGCTGGTGCGAAAGCTCATCACCGGCTTGAGAGTAAGCAGATCGGCGAAACAGTCGGCAGGCAGCCCGCCATACAGAACAATGCCGGGGCGCACCAGGTTGCATTCGGGAATATCGCGGGAAAAGATCGCAGCGCTGTTGCCGATATGGATAAAGGCAGGATCGAAACCTGCCGCACGGATTTCGTCAAGGACGGTGCGGAAACGCCGGACCTGTTCTTCGGTAAACGGATGCTCCAGATCGTCGGCCAGCGCCAGGTGGGAAATCACCCCCTGCATGGTCAGGTGCTCCAAGGCCGACAACTGGCGCAGCACCTCCGGCAGCTCTTCGGGACGAAAACCGATGCGCCCCATGCCGGTATCGACCTTAAGGTGGTAGGGGCAGATGCGCCCGCTGGCAGCCGCCTGCCGGTCAAGGCTGCGCGCCACCTCGAGGTCAAAAACCGCCGGGGTCAGGTTGCGGTCGAGCACGACGGACTCCTGCCCCGGGTAAATCCCCCCCAGCACCAGGATCGGACGGGTCACCCCCGCCGCACGCAGGGTCTCCCCTTCCTCGACGATGGCCACCCCCAACTGGTCGACGCCGGCCCCCTGCAGCGCCAAAGAGACGCGATCGGCCCCATGGCCGTAGGCATCAGCCTTGACGATGGCCAGAATCTGCCGATCCCCCCCGACCTGCTTGCGAACCTGCTGCAGGTTGAACCTGAGGGCCTCGAGATCAATTTCAACGTGGGTGGGGCGGTGACCTTGCATGGCGTGGGTGAAAATCCTTTACATCCAGAGTAAAAGAGAAAATCATTACCACGCGGCCAAAGGGGGTGTAAAGCACAAAGTCGGTCAGGCAGGAGGCTGACGGACTCAACCTGAACCTCCTGCGAAATCGGCTGATCGGCCCATATCCTCGACAATTTTCGACAAATAGCCCTGCTATTCGCTCTCAAATTCTCGAAAATCTGGTCTCGACCATCCAATTTCTCGTTACGGTCCGTCAAGGACGACAGCCTCCCGACGCCTCAGACATTAAGGTTGACAGCCCAGAGTGAATCCTATACTGTTTTCTATGATTCTCAACGGGAGGTACCTCGATGTGCTTGGATAGCGGAACATTTCTCCTGATCCAGGGAGACGACGAAACAACCCTCGAACACGTGTCATCGATCCTTGCCGTGGACGGCCGTCTCAAGCTGATCGACGCGTTCGGCAAGGCTCAGGACGTCTCCGGGGCCATTACCGAAATCGACCTGCTCAACAAGCGCATCGTCGTCGGCTGACCCCGACCAGGCCGTTACCGGGCAACCTGTCGGCCGACCAAAAATTTTAATACAACCGCTAGGGGAGTTTGATACTGAGAGTTCCGGTTCCGACGGAACGACCCTTGGAACCTGATCCGGGTGATGCCGGCGTAGGGAAGCGGCGAAAAGAACCCGTATTCGTTCAGATCGCCGTGTGCTCATGCAGCCGCGGCGATTTTTTTTCGCACGCGACAGGGACGGAGTGGACATGAAGAGACTCGCAGGGCTCTACCTGATTACCGATTCGGACCGGGACGGCAAACTCCTCTCGAGGGTCAAAAGTGCCCTCAAGGGGGGAACGCGCATCGTCCAGTACCGCGACAAGAGCCTGTCGAAAGAAGCCCAAATCGAGATGGCGATCAAGGTTCGCGATCTGTGTCACGAGTACGCCGCCACCTTCCTGATCAACGACGACCCCGAGATGGCCCTGGCCGCCGAAGCCGACGGTGTCCATATCGGTCAGAACGGGCAGCATGTTCCCCACCGAAACCAAACAGGACGCGGTGCATGTCGGCATCGAAACCCTTGCCAAGGTGCGCCGGGCCGTCGAGATCCCGGTCGTCGCCATCGGCGGCCTCAACCGCGACCGGGCCTCCGAAGCGATCGACGCCGGGGCCGACGCGGTGGCGGTGATCTCAGCTGTGATGGGATCGGCTACCCCGGAAATTTCGGCCCGCGAAATCGCCCTCCTCTTCAACCGCCGGGCCCCCTTTCCCCGTGGCCGGGTGCTGACCGTGGCCGGTTCCGACTCGGGGGGCGGCGCAGGCATTCAAGCCGACCTGAAGACCATCTCCCTGCTCGGGGGTTACGGCTCCAGCGTGATCACCGCTTTGACCGCCCAGAACACCCGCGGCGTCAGCGGCATTCACCCGATCGATACGGAATTCGTCGGGGAACAGCTCCGGGCCGTTCTCACCGACATCGGGGCCGACATCGTCAAGACCGGCATGCTCCACTCTGCGGAAATCGTCGCCATGGTCGCCCAGTCGATCCGGCGCCACTCGCTGATCGCCGTGGTCGATCCGGTCATGATCGCCAAGGGCGGGGCTTCGCTGCTGCAGCCGGACGCGGTTGAGATCTTCCGCATCGAACTGCTGCCGCAGACCTACCTGCTGACCCCGAACCTCCCGGAGGCCGAGGCTTTGACGGGTATGGCGGTGAAGACCGAAGCCGATATGAAGCAGGCCGCCCAAAAGCTCCAGCAGATGGGGGCGCGAAACGTGCTTCTCAAAGGCGGGCACCTTGAAGGCGAGGCCGTCGACCTGCTGCTCGAAGGGGACAACCTGCACCGGTTTCCCGCTGCCCGCATCGATACCCGCAACACCCACGGCACCGGATGCACCTTCTCGGCCGCCATCGCCGCCCTTCTGGCCCGCGGACTTCCGCTGGTGACCGCCGTGGGCGAAGCGAAAAACTTCATCAACGAAGCGATCGCCACCGCCCCTTTCATCGGCAGCGGGCACGGCCCCGTCAACCACTGGCAGGGGGCAAAGGCGGTGAACAGTGAACAGTGAACAGTTATTGGTAAAAAGCAAAATTCTGTATAAATCAAAGGCAAAAACCTTGGATCAGCAGTGCAGGGCTTCTGGCTCCTGGCTCCTGAATCCTGACTTCTCGAGGTAAATCAAATGACCCAGCTTGAAGCTGCCCGCCAGGGCATTATCACCGACAAAATGAAACAGGTCGCCGCGGCCGAAAACATCGACCCCGAAATTCTGCGCCAGAACATCGCCGAGGGGACCGCGATCATCTGCCACAACAACAAGCACACCAACGGCATCCCGCTGGCAGTGGGCAAAGGGCTGCGCACCCGGGTCAACGCCAACATCGGCACCAGCAAGGACGACAAGAGCATCGATAAAGAGCTCGAAAAAGCCCGCGTGGCGGTCGCCGCAGGCGCCGACGCCATCATGGACCTTTCGACCGGCGGCCCCATCGATGAGATCCGCGCCGCGATCATCAGCGAAACCAAGGCCTGCATCGGCTCGGTGCCCCTGTACCAGGCCGCTGTCGACACGGTGACCCGCAAGGGCAAGGCGATGGTCGACATGACCGTCGACGAGATCTTCGACGGCATCATCAAGCACCTCGAGGACGGCGTCGACTTCATCACCGTCCACTGCGGTGTCATCCGCGCCACCGTCGAGCGGATGGACAAAGAGGGACGGATCATGGAAGTCGTCTCCCGAGGCGGCTCCTTCACCGTCGAGTGGATGACCCACAACAACGCCGAAAACCCCCTCTACGAGCACTTCGACCGGCTGCTTGAAATCGTCAAGCCGTACGATGCGACCCTGTCTCTCGGCGACGGCTTCCGCCCCGGCTGCCTGGCCGACGCCACCGACCGCGCCCAGATCCACGAGCTGATCGTCCTCGGCGAACTGACCCAGCGCGCCTGGGAGGCCGGCGTTCAGGTCATGATCGAGGGCCCCGGCCACGTGCCCCTGAACCAGATCGAGGCCAACATCCAGCTGCAGAAGCGGCTCTGCCACGGCGCCCCCTTCTACGTGCTCGGACCGCTGGTCACCGACATCGCTCCCGGCTACGACCACATCACCTGCGCCATCGGCGGCACCGTCGCCGCGGCCGCCGGAGCCGACTTTCTCTGCTACGTCACCGCCAGCGAACACCTGGCGCTGCCGACCGTCGAGGACGTGCATGAAGGGGTCATGGCCGCCCGCATCGCCGCCCACGCTGGCGATATCGTCAAACAGGTTCCCGGGGCGATCGAGAAGGACATCGCCATGGCCAAGTGCCGCAAGGAGCTCGACTGGGAAGGGCAGTTCGCCCTCGCCCTCGACCCCGAAAAGGCCCGCCGCATCCGCGCCGCATCGGGCGTCGACGAGGAGCACGGCGCCTGCACCATGTGCGGCGAGTTCTGCGCCTACAAGGTGATGAACACCCGCAAGGAAAAGATCGCCACGTCGAACTGACAGGCGCCCCGTTGAGACAAAAAAATCCCCGGCAGAGTTCTGTCGGGGCTTTTTGTTTTTACAGGAAACTAAACCCATCGCGGTTAAAACCGCTCCCACAGAGGCCGAAACTAGCAACCTGCCCTCCCTGTAGGAGCGAATTCATTCGCGATCGATACAACAGCCGCCAAAACCATCGCGGTTAAAACCGCTCCCACAATGTCGAGAGCATGGGGCTTGTCCATCCGTCAATCGCTTGCTTCAGGTTGCATCACCAACGACCGGGCGCGTTCAACCACCAACCTCTGCTTCGCCGCAAG
This sequence comes from uncultured Desulfuromonadales bacterium, assembly GCA_945787285.1. Classification (GTDB taxonomy): domain Bacteria; phylum Desulfobacterota; class Desulfuromonadia; order Desulfuromonadales; family Trichloromonadaceae; genus CALZIC01. The sequence goes on along the minus strand of CALZIC010000092.1, from coordinate 5,800 downwards.
CCTCGCCCTCACCCCTTCATCCGGGTTCAAAGCAAGCCCCCTGGCGACAATGGACTGGGCCCAGACCGTTTCCTGTCGGGCCATATGCACTTCGGCGAGGGTGTCGAGCACAGCCGGTGAATCGGCAGAAAGACTGGCCGCCCGCTGCGCCCAGGACAGGGCCTCGTCCGTCCGCCCCTGCTGCAGCATCACCCAGGCCAGGTTGTTCATCGCCTCGGCAGAGAGGGGGTCACGCTTGAGGGCCTTGCTGTAAAAAGCTGTCGCCTCAGACCACTTTTCCTTCCCGGCATAGAGATTGCCCAGATTGAACCACGGGGTGGCCCAGTCGTCATCGAGCCGGGCCGCCCTGCGATATTCTCGCTCGGCCAGCTCCGGCTCGCCACGTCTCTCGTAGGCGACCCCGAGATCGTTATGCTGATCGGCATCGAGGGGGTCGTTGAGCACGATAACCCGTGGCAGCGAACAGGCGCTGAGGGTGGCGAGCATAAAAAAGAGAACAGCAAAACGCATGGGTTTACTCAAGGAAAAGGAAGAGCCGGTTGTAGGCCGCCCAGCGGCGATCGAGATCGTTTTTGTTGATCAGAACCGTCCCCAAAGAACCGTCCCGGGCAAGAAACCGATCCCGGTCATAGCCGAAGACGACCAGGTAATGAGGACGGCGGACGCGCCAGAGCCCGGTTTCCACCAGAATCAGCACCGGCTGCCCCGCATCGACCGATTGCTCCAGAAAGGAGAGGGATCCCGTTCCTGACCGGGTCGCAATCCCCCGGTACCAGGCGAAATTCTCCATGTCGGCAAGGAGCGACCCTCCCAGCCGCGGGTCATAAACGGCCTGTCGGATTTCGGCAACCGGCACCTCCTCCCCCCGATGCCCGAACAGCGCAGCGAGAGCAGCGGGACCGCAGTCGTCATCGTGCTCCTGGGCCACAGAGGGCACCCCTTCGACCATTTTAAAATCCTTGAGGACGGACTCGTCGGGACTTCCAACAAAGGGGGAACACCCGCCAAGAAGCAGAAACAACAGGGACCATACCAGCCACCGGGTCATCGGATGATAATCTCCTTATCCATCAGCTTGAGAATCACCACCACCAACAGGGCGACAATCAGAATGGCGATGACGGTACCGAGAACCCCGCCCTCGGCCAGGGAGTCGGAAAGCCCGGCCAGCTGGTGGAGCTGCTCATCGCTGAAGGTGGAGAGCTTGGCCGAGACATCCCCGGCGGACAGGCCGTAATCGGCCAGCCGCTGGGCGACCACCTCCCGCTCGAGAGCCAGGCGGACCTTCTCAATCATCTCCACCCGGGTCGAGGTGCCGTCCCCGTCGGACATCCGGCTTTCAATCAGAGCCGCCCGCGCCTCCACCGGAACCAGAACGACCAGGCAGAAAGCCGCCAGCACGACATGGCAGATAACCGAGTGCAGAACCCAGGGGCGTTTTCCAGTCATCATCACACCTCCTCCTCAACGCAATTCACTTATTAAAGATAATTGTAATTGATAACCGCCGGTTGGCAAGCGCTACTCAAAGCGCCCGGCTTGGTAAGACCGGCTTGCAGACTGATGCCCTGATAATCAAAAAGACGAAAAAGCAATATCACCACGGGGGACACGGGGAGCACGGGGGTAAGGCAAAATCGATAAAACCCCAGTTTTTAGTAAAAGGCCAGAACCTCATGGCCTACCTCTGCCCTCAAATCCTGAAGAATTTGTTTTTTGCCTTTATCCTGACCCCGTGTCCCCCGTGGTAAAAAATTGCTTTTTTACGGTAAGTTTTTCCGCACTTCAGCTCCAGTCGAGAATCACCTTCCCCGACTCTCCCGAACTCATCACCTCGAAGCCTTTTTCAAACTCGTCGACGGCAAACCGGTGGGTGATGAGCGGCGCAAGGTCGAGCCCCCCCTGCACCAGGCTGGCCATCTTGTACCAGGTCTCGAACATCTCACGGCCATAAATCCCCTTGAGGGTGAGTCCCTTGAAAATAATTTTGCTCCAGTCGACCGACATCTCTTCTGCGGGGATGCCGAGGATCGCGAGCTTGCCCCCGTGGTTGATCGTTTCGAGCATCTGGCTGAAGGCCGAAGGGGCCCCGGACATCTCCAGCCCCACGTCGAACCCTTCGGTCATCCCGAGCTCGGCCTCGACATCGGGGAGCGACTCCCGGTCGACACGCACGGTGCGGGTGGCGCCGAGCCGTTTGGCCAACTCGAGGCGGTAGGGGTTGATATCGGTGATCACCACGTGGCGGGCGCCTGCGTGGCGGGCCACGCAGGCGGCCATGATGCCGATGGGGCCTGCCCCGGTGATCAAAACGTCCTCCCCCACCAGGTCGAAAGAAAGGGCGGTATGAACGGCATTGCCCAGGGGATCGAAAATAGTCGCCATTTCATCGGAGATGCAGTCGGGAATCTTGAACGCGTTGACCGCGGGGATCAACAGGAATTCGGCAAAGGCGCCGGGACGGTCGACCCCGACCCCGATGGCGTTGCGGCACAGGTGGCGCCGCCCGGCGCGGCAGTTGCGGCAGTGACCGCAGGTCACGTGCCCTTCTCCGGAGACCCGGTCCCCCTCCTCGAAACCGCTGACCTCCTGCCCCACCCCGGCCACCACCCCCACGTACTCGTGGCCGATGGTCATCGGCACCGGGATCGTCTGCTGCGACCAGGCGTCCCAATTGTAGATATGCACATCGGTACCGCAGATCGAGGTCTTGGTGATCTTGATCAGCAGATCGTTGTGCCCCACTTCGGGCACGGGGACCTCCTGCATCCAGAGGCCCGGTTCAGGCTTGAGTTTGACCAGCGCTTTCATCCCGAAATCCTCCTATCAGATCACCTTCAAATCACCTTCAGTTCACGACCGACCCTCACAAAGGCCTCGACGGCCTGGTCGAGCTGCTCACGGGTGTGGGCCGCCGACATCTGGGTGCGGATGCGCGCCTGCCCCTTGGGGACCACCGGGAAGGAAAAGCCGACGACATAGATTCCCTCCTCGAGCAGCCGGTCCGCCATGCGCGTGCTCAGGGCGGCATCGCCGATCATCACCGGGATAATCGGGTGATCGGCTCCGGCCAGGGAAAATCCGGCCGAGCCGAGCTGTTCCCTGAAATGGCGGCTGTTTTCCGCCAGTCGCACCCGCAGCTCGTTCCCGGCTTCGAGCATCTCCAGCACCCGCAGCGAGGCGTAGACGATCGGCGGAGCCAGCGAATTGGAAAAGAGGTAGGGGCGCGAGCGCTGCCGCAGCCATTCGATGACCTCTTTGCGTCCCGAAGTGTAGCCTCCGCTCGCCCCGCCCAGCGCCTTGCCGAGGGTGCCGGTGAGGATATCGACCCGCTCCGTCACCCCGCGATGTTCGTGGGTTCCCCGCCCGTTCTCCCCCAGCACCCCCACCGCATGGGAGTCGTCGACCATCACCAGGGCGTCGTATTTCTCCGCCAGATCGCAGATGGTGCCGAGCTCGGCGATCACCCCGTCCATGGAAAAGACCCCGTCGGTGGCAATCAGCCGGAACCGGGCGTCCTGGCTCTTTTTGAGGCAGTCTTCCAGCGCGTGCATTTCGTTGTTGGCGTAGCGCAGGCGGCGGGCCCGGCTGAGGCGGATGCCGTCGATGATGCTGGCGTGGTTGAGGGCGTCGCTGATCACCGCGTCCTCCTCCCCGAGCAGGGTTTCGAACAGGCCGCCGTTGGCGTCGAAGCAGGAAGAATAGAGGATGGTGTCCTCAGTCCCCAGAAAGCGGCTCAGGTTCTGTTCGAGTCGCTTGTGGGCATCCTGGGTTCCGCAGATAAAGCGGACCGAGGCCATGCCGAAACCGCGCTCTTCGAGCCCCTGCTTGGCGGCCTCGACCAGGTCGGGGTGATTGGCGAGGCCCAGGTAGTTGTTGGCGCAAAAGTTGATCACTTCCTGCCCCGAGGCCACGCGGATCTGCGCACTCTGGGGCGAGGTGATCTGGCGCTCCTGCTTGAACAGACCTTCGCTGCGAAGTAGATCGGCCTGCAGGGCGAGATGGTCATTGAACGATCGGTTCATGGGGACTCTCCGGATTGCTGAAGAAATAGCTCTTGAACATCACGGATTCAGGATCCTCATCTGTTCCTGAACATATATGACAACCTGCCGGGCAGCCTGGTCCTGCGGATTGAACTCGAGGGCCTTTTGAGCATGAAACAGGGCCTTTTTCAAATCGCCGTTGCGGGCAAGGGCCGAGGCGAGCAGCGACATGACCTTTGGGTTCGATGGTTCCAACGAAAGGGCCTGGGTCAGCTGCTTGACCGCCTCTGCGCGCAGACCTGCCTTTGCATAGGCCAGCCCCAGTCTCGTCTGCAATAGCGGGTTTCGAGGGCGAAGCCGTGCCGCTTCTGCATATTTGCCGATAGCCTGCCCCATCATTTCCTGTTTTTCATAAATGACCCCGAGGTTGTAATGCCCATAGGGATACTCGGGGAACCGGGAGAGCAACTCCTCATAGTACCGCGCAGCCGTTTCAAGGTCGCCTTCGGTCATGTAGGCAAAGGCCCTGTTGTTCAAAACCCGCACCTTGTTCGGAGACTTCGTTGCGGCATCTTCCCACAAGGTCAATTCACTCGACCACACCTTGTTCCTTTCAAAGACCAGGTACCCCGATGTAATAAATAATACAGCAAAAAAGACCAATGCCGACCGGGCGGGCAACCTTTTTCTCAGGGACTCCAGCAGGAACCCCACAGCCAGTGCGAATCCTATCCCGGGAAGATACACATGCCGCTCGACGGCCACGTCTCCTAAGGGAATGATGCTGGAGGTCGGAAGCAGAGCGATGAAAAACCACAGGATTCCAAAGGCATAAACTGGGAACCCTTTCCGGAATCTCACTGCCGAAAACACCAGAACAATAATAAATCCCAGTGAGCAGAGAGTGGAAAAATCCCATAAAGTCGTTTCGGCAGGAACGTCCGGATCGACATGGGGCCCTCCAACGGGAAAGAGCAGCCATTTGAGGTAGTAACGCGCAATGACGTTCAGTTCAGTCAGAAAATATTCAAATGGCGGAAGCACCCCTTCGTAAATCCGGGATTCAGCTGCAGGGAAAACGTATCCCAAGACCACGAGCCGAAAGATCAGGTATCCCCCAAAGAGGACAAGGAATGCTGTGCCAAACCAGATGTATTTCCGGGCAAATTCTTTTACGCTTCCCTGGTGGGTTACAAGGAGGTAAAGCACCGCCACGGCCGGAAAAGTCACCACGATCTCCTTGACCATCAGACCGGCAAGAAAAGCAATGGCAGAAAGTGCAATAAAATAAAGTTGCGTCCTACGCCGTGAATGCTCAACTCCAAGGACAAAAAGAACCAATGCCAGGCAGTAAAAAAGAGCGCCCATCACAGCACTTCGGGAGGCGATATAGGTTACAGCACCGGTATTGAGCGGATGCAGGCCGAAGATCAACGCGGCCAGAAGAGGATAAAAAGAGCAATCCTCGGCTCCTTTGCGCAGTTTTTTTTCAAGGAGGGAGGCCAGACTAAAGATCAGCAGGGTGACGATAAGATGAAAAAGAAGGTTGAGAATATGGTAGGAGGTAACATCCAGTCCTCCGATTTCGTAGTTCAGGGCAAATGATGCCCGCAGCATCGGTCTGTCGAGCAATCTCGAGAAAATTTCAGACAAATTGCTCAACCCCCTGACAAGGGGATCGTTGATACTTGCATATTTGTCATCGAAGTGAAAAGAACAGTTGAAGCTGTTAAGGTACGGAATAGAGACCGCTGAAAAGATCAGGGCAATCTGAGCAATTTTATATCGACTCATCGACGGAGCTTTCCCGGCTT
>CALZIC010000091.1 GCA_945787285.1 uncultured Desulfuromonadales bacterium | reverse complement strand
TTCAAGGGGGAGGACCACCTCAAGCAGATTCAGGCCGAAGCCAAGGCGATCGTCAGTGCGGCCTTCAGGGCGGCCGGAGCCTAGCCTCGTTTTCATCCGGAAACGGCCCTTTTCCGCAATCTCGGCGTCATTCTGCGGCCTTGCTTGTGCGACGTACCATGTACGTCTCCGCGCAAGGCCTTGATTTCCTTGACCTTGCGAAAAATTGCTCGTTTCCCATATGAAAACTGCGCTAGTCCCATCCAAAGTTTCCGGATGGAAACTAGCCTCGAACCGAGTCTGAACTTTCGCACTCGCCCCAGTGGCAAACGACCTCCCTTCTGGTAAGTTTATAGTACTACTTCAGAATTTTTTTCATTACTGATCGCTATAACTCCCGGGAGGGCGCATTGAAAAAGATTGGCAAGCTCGCAGGTGTCAGCGCTTCCGTTCTGATCGTTGTACTGGTGACCCTGGCCGTCCTGGCCAGGGTCCTGATAACCCCTGAGCGGGTCAAACATGCGATTACCCCCCTTGCCAGCGAGGCGTTGCACCGAGAGGTGCAGATCGGGGAGGCTGAATTCGACCTTCTTTCCGGCATCACTCTCAAGAACCTTCTGGTCAAGGATCAAAAATCGGACCAGGCCTTCATCACAGCTGATCAGGTCGTGTTGCGCTACCAGTTGCTGCCGCTCCTCTCGATGCAGGTGATTATCGATGAGGTGCGCCTGGAAAACCCCAAAATCAGGCTAGCCAGGCTGGCCAACGGTCACTGGGACTTCGCTGATCTGCTCGGCGACGCCAACAGCGCTCCAGACATCAACGGTGACAACCTGCCGGATAGGGCGGAGCGAAAATCCCCCTTCAATCTTCTGGTATCCGACGTCAGCATCACCGGTGGCCAAGCACTCGTGCTGGACTATGGCCTCGGCACCAGAACCCCGCGCCGTTATCTCTTTTCCGACCTTACCGTCGCGGCCAGGGACATCTCTCCCGGCACAACCATCCCCTTTCAGATCAAGGCCCGGCACAAAGGGGCTGCGCTTGCTGGCGACGGGGAATTCAACATGCAGACCCGGCAGGGAAACCTCCATGTTAAAGCCTCCAAGCTCGACCTCGCCCCGTTTACCGCCTATTTGACCCAAAAACTCCCAGGCAGGTTGTCCTCCCTCAAAGGCGATCTCGACCTTCATGCTGAAATAAAAGGGCCCGCGCTTGTCGCCAAGGGCGCAGCTAAATTCACAGAGATCAATCTGAGGTTAAAGACCGCAGGGAATAAGCCGCTCCAGAGTACTGCCCTCAGCCTAAAGTACGATATCGCAGCCGATCTGACCTCTTCGGCGATCGATATCCGGTCGGCCGAGGGCCACCTGGAAAAAATCCCCTTCACCCTTTCAGGGCGCATTACCGATATCGCCCGTCAGCCTGCGGTCGACCTGAGCCTTTTTCTCTCCAGGCAGGACATCCGACCGCTCCTGACTAAACTCCCGGGTCACCTGCCCTTTTTCTCCCCCCGAATGGATCCGGAAGGCGTTTTCCAAGCCCGTCTCCATTTTACAGGTCCTGTCCATCGAGCCGGCAACCTCCTGCACGACGGGGAAATCCGCCTGGACGATATTACTGTGACAATGGGCGGCTTGCGACCGGTCGCTTCCGGCCTGGTCCTGATCAAGGGCGATACAGTCGAGAGCGAAAAACTGAAATTGCAAATAGGCGAGAACCAGGCATGGCTCGACATCAAAGCCGACAACCTGTTTGACAAAACCAGGGTCATCACCAGCCGGATAACCACCAAGCACCTTGATTTAGACGCACTATTGCAATCGGCGGTTTCCAGGGCGAAGCCTGGCGAAAAGGAGACCGAACCCGGCCCCTTTAACCTGCCCATTAAAGCTGAAGGAAAAATCAGTGCCGGAAAGGCTCTGTACAAAGGGCTGGAAATCGAGGATTTCGACCTGAACTACCACCTGGCCAACAACATCCTCTCCATCAAGCAGATGAAGGGTAAAGTGGCCGACGGCCTATTCAACCAAAGAGCCACCGTCGATCTCAGGAAAAAAGGGGTCGCCTGGTCGAGCACTCTTCAATTGCAGAAGGTTGAGGCGGCCCCGATTGTAGCAGCTTTCGCCCCTCGGGCCGCCGGAATCCTCTATGGTCCAGTTGACCTGAATCTCGAAATCCGCGGACGTGGGACACTTCCACGCAGTGTAAGGAAGACCGCATCCGGCAAGGGGACGCTTCAGGTGGCCAAGGGCAAGCTGACTGGAGCCGGAATGGTACAGGAACTGGCCAGCTACCTGGACCTCGATGACCTGCAGGTCATGCGTGTTCAGGATGCCGAAGGGGAATTCACCTTCCGGGACGGACGGTTCAGGCTCCATAGCAGCTTCGGTGGCCGCGAGGTTCAAATGGCCGCCAGCGGCACCATCGGTTATGACGGGGCCCTCGATTTGACCCTCAGCACCCGACTTTCACCAAGCTTGAGTCAGAAACTGAGCCGATCAGGCACACTCAGCGGCTACCTCACTGATGCCGAAGGATGGGCCAACCTCCCCTTAAAGGCAAAGGGCACCCACTTCGCGCCGCAATTTGCGCTTGAAACCACCGCCGTCCGTGATATGAACAAGGATATCGCCCGAGAAAAACGTCTTGAGGACTTTCGGGAAAAGGTGTTCGGCCTCGACGATGACAAACTCGAGCAGGTCAGGGCCTCGTCCTATCATCAGGGTGTCCCCGAGGAAGAGGAGCCTAAAAGAAGGCTCTTCGAGGGGAGCCTCAAGGGGCTTCTCTACTGACCACGCGGCACGTCTCCAAGGCCTCTGCCCCCCCGATTCCAGGGGACCTTCTAGATGTACCTCGCCTGTCGTGCCAGAGTCAGCAGCTCCTTTCGAACATCGGGATGGGCAATGGCAACCATGGCCTTCACCCTTTCTCCGACCGAGCGCCCCTTCAACCGCGCTACGCCGTACTCGGTAACCACGGTGTCAATATCGTTTCGGCTGATGCTCACCTTGGCCCCTGGCTTGAGCTCGAAGACAATTTTCGACTTTGCTTCAGGAGTCCGGGAATGGAGAGCAATGATTCCCCTGCCCCCCGCGGACCGCTGCGCACCGATATGGGTTTCGCTGGCACCGCCAATACCACTCAATTCACGATGCCCCACCGATTCGGAACAAACCTGTCCGGTAAGATCGACTTCCACGGCGGAATTGATGGAAACCTGCCGATAGTTCATGCCCAGCCGCCACGGGTCGTTGACCACCGATGACGGATGCAGTTCCACCATGGGGTTACGGTCGAGAAAACGATACAGTTCCGGGCTGCCCAGGGCGAAGGAGCCGATGATCTTGCCCGGCCATCGTGTTTTGCATGCCCCCGTCACCACTCCTTTGCGATAAAGATCCATAATCGTGTCGTTGATCATTTCAGTATGGACCCCCAGGTCTCTTTTGATCGCAAAAGCCTCCCCGATGGCATTGGGAATCGACCCGATCCCCAACTGTATAGTCGAGCCGTTCTCCACCAGGTCGGCTACGTAGGACGCGATCCGTCGATCGATGTCCTCGGGTACAGCCCTGGACACGGTGGGCAGAGGATGGTCCGTTTCGACAAAGAAATCGACATCGCGCAGATGCACCAAAGTCGATCCGAATGTTACGGGGATCTGGGGGTTTATCTCCAGCACCACGGTCTTTGCAACACGGACGATTTCCGGTTCATAACAAGCAGAGGGCCCCAGGGTGACAAAACCACGCTCATCCGGAAGGCTGCAGGAACCCCAGATGACATCGACGCCCCTTTCCCTGATCAGGCCTGCCCACTGAGAGAGGTGCTGTGGAAAGTAGTGCACCAGGTTTCTGCCATGCTCCCCGCGAACCGGATCGGTAAGAAACATCACCACCATTTCAAGCTTGGACGCCAGTTCCTGATCTCTGAAACAGGCATACCCCCGGCTCGGGTTTGCGCAATACACCCGGACCCGCTCTTTGAAGCAACCGCAGCTATCTGCCAGGCCTTCCATGAACAGCGCCGGTTCGCTGCCAGCCATGCTGGCAACAATGGTTCGCGCATCAGCAATTCGGGCAAACACCTCATCAATCGACAGGGTAGGCACTGACTTTCGTATAGCAGTCATGGAATAACCTTCAAATTGACAGCTCTCATGCCGCCGCTAAGAACACCGCGGGCAAAGGATACCAACAGCATGACCGAATTCCCTCCCTTGTCAAACCCCTCCCTTCTCCCCTGCTTCAGGATTTGACATTCAGCCAACCGCTGATAATTTGGACGTAGAAGAACCAGGAATATTGTTTTCGATTAAAAAATTGAAAACGGAGACTCTGATGACCCCGGGCTTCAACACAGCAAAGCGATTTATGCAACTGACCTTATCCCTGACATTATTATTCAGTTGCGCCTTTGCCCCCAAAACTCCACTCCTTCTGACGCAAGACTTTAAAGAGCAGAACATATCAAGGCTGGTCCTCATGCCGGTGCTCTTTGACAGGCAATACGAGCCGCCCATCCATATCGACCTGGCCAGCGAGCTCAGAACCCAGGCCAAGACCACCCTTGAAAAGAAGGGGTATGAGGTGATTCTCTCGGAAGAGAAGGCTCTCAGTGCATACGACGCGGAGCTGACCATCCTGGTCGATTTTTTATTCATCAGCGATACCTATGGAGATCGCCATCCGGCCCCGGTCATCGATTTCGAAGCTGAAGCTTGGCTGGAGACAAGTAGAAATGGCCGGGAATTGTGGCGGGATCGGGGTGTGGGGAAAGTCGGCGGCGAGGGGCGTTCGAGAATTTCCTACCCCGACCTGGCACGGCGAATGGCCCTCGACCAACTATGCGACAGCCTTTTTCAAACCCTGCCTACGAATCCTGAGAACTGACCACCTGGCGCCCCCCCACTAACACCATGACAGTGTGCCACAAAAGCCCCACCCCCCAAACTCCACCCTAAGGGCCCCCTTCTGACAGAAAAATGCCCCACCCTGAAAAGTGAAACAAAACTATGCACAAAGAGTCATTTTGGCCCACCCGCCGAGACAAACTGACCCACCCGCACACGTGCCACCAATGGCACAATTTGATTTTCCCAATAAATTCGACCAACTAGAAAACCATTCAAACTGGCACGCCTTTCGCTATATCTTGAACCATTCTCAAGGGCGTCTTTCGACAATGAAACCGATTGCGCCAACCCCAACCATTTACCCCAAAAGGAGAAAGACCATGGGAGAACCTGCGAAGGCTTTCTGGATCGTCGAGGAAGAAGAATCTCAACCGGTGCCTGAAATGAATTTCGAAGACATTGCCTTCCTGAGCACAGGCGTAGAAGACGATTACTGGAAGTTCGGCAGCGACTGATTCTGCCTGTAACCCCCAATGGCAGAAGCAGAAATGGAGAAAGGCCCTGAATCACCTGGTGATCAGGGCCTTTCCTTTTCATGGTTCGGCCTTTCTCGGCACCAAGGGCCACGATGACTCTGGGCAACGAGAATTGCAACGGATTCAAATGATTTCAATTGACAATCGCCTCAGCCAGTTGTTAAAAAATCCTCATTGCAATATTTAATGTCCATTAATTTTGCGAAGGGAAACGACTCATGGCGATCGAAGAGCCCGGGGAACTGGGATGGCTTTCCGGGGAACCATCCCGAATCAAACTCTTTGAGACAGTCCCACCCAACGAAATAACCGGAGCGAGGTCCGGGACCAACCTCCACGATCCCGTCGAAGACGAAATCCCCCAGCCCTACAGGGGAATTGATATCGCCACCCTCCCCGGCGACCTGCGCCGACAGCTCAAACCTCACTTCAGCCACTGGATGGTGACCAGCCCAGACTCCCTCCGCGACCAGAGAGCCGACCACCGGCATCAGTTTTTCGCCCAGACTCGAAAGGGGTGGAAACCGGTTCCATCTCTGCAACGGCTCGAATTCGGCCAGAGGGTCTATGCCTTCAGGCGACTTCCCCTCTCCGAAGGTGGCGGAGGCGATGCGGCAGGCAGCAATCTCGACACATCACCCAGTGCACCTGCGCTCTTCCCCGCCCCCTCTCCCTCGGTTACAATTCTCAGCCTGTCTCATCCAGGTGAAACCATCACCCAGAAAGACCCGGAACATTTTATCGGCGAGGAGTTATTGGTTTCCGGCAACGTCTGCGATGCGGCCAGCGTCACCCTCAACTGGACCGGAAAAAGCAGCGGAGGACCGGTTTATGCCCAGCTGAAACAATCGGAGTTATGGAGCGACCCGTCTTATTCGGACTGGAAAGCCCTCCTCCCCGGCTTTGAACCCGGGAAGTACACCCTTACCGCTATGGCCGGTTCGGCCCTGGACAAGGTCGATGTGCGAATCGAGAAGAAGCCGATGCCTGAACTGGTAATCGGAGTGTTTTTCGACGGCACGGGGAACAACATGTTTGCCGACCCACCAGGAGAACATACCAATATTGCCAAATTGCGACAACTATACGACTCACCTACATCCCCCTCCATCTACATTCAAGGGGTTGGCACCATGGCTAAAACCGGTCCTAACGGACAACAGGAAAAGGACCTTTCGGAACTCGGACTTGCCATGGGCTTAGGCCCTTATGGAGCCGCAACGCGCCTCTCGGACGCCAAAGAACAAGTATTGAAACTCTTAACGAACTACGAACAGAGCCTTGGGGCACCACCCGAAGTGGTAACTTTCGATATATTCGGGTTCAGCCGCGGCGCTATGCTGGCACGCCATTTCGTCAATATGATCCATGCCGGACTGCCGGACCTCGATGAAGCCCCTCAAGAGGGAGAACCTAGAATATTTCCGGACTTGCGTTCGGTGTCGGACAACTCTATTCCAGACCCTCTTCCCGGTGATGAGCCGCCCCCAAACCCGTTCCTGACCCACATGTACCCACGTCTTGCTGCTGATGTCCAGGTTCGCTTTTTGGGAATATTTGACTCAGTCGGTTCCTTCTACTGGCCAGGGGATGATGACGAGGGATTTATCAACGCGAACCTCACCCCCGGGTCAGCAGGGTTTGTATACCACCCCACAGCCCGAGATGAAATCCGGGAAAACTTCCCATTAACTTGCATCAACTCTGCGGACGGTTCCTCACCTTCACATTTTTTGGAGGAGGAATTCTTCGGAGCTCACTCCGATGTGGGAGGAGGGTACGACTCCAGTGGCGAACGAATTTTTCTAACTGAAGATACCTACTGGCCGAAAGAGAGGGGCACAGAATCGGGCGAGCCCGACCTAGAGTGGAAGAATGAAATGGAAAAGAAAAAGCGATCACTCGAGAAAGATCTTGGAATAACGTGCCAGCTCGACATAATGTACAACTCGGCCTACTTCTTTGAGCTGCGTCCAACAAAACCGGGCCTGTCCCTGGTGGCCCTACAGTCTATGCATCAGCAAGCCCAAAAACACGGAGTGCCATTCAAGAAAATCAAGGTACAAGATACAGTCCCTGAAATACTCAACAAATTAGTCGCCCGTTCCCGAGCCGGCGACCCTTCGGCCTTAAAACAATTGGACGAGGAATATATTCACACCTCTCACCGCCATTTTCTTCCAGCCTACTTCAAGGAAACCGTGGGCATAGGGGCAGAAAAAGATGGAAAACGAGATTGTTTTCCAAATTGCCCCCAAAAAGCCATTACACCTGCAAAGCAAACGGTCAGGAGTACTTGATGAAATCGTTTCGTTTGATATTAGCCGCCCTGCTTATAACACCACTATTTTCCCTTGCAGGGTGCACCTCCTTTAAGGCACAGGAAAGGTTTGACATTGGCTACACACACAATCGAGAAGACCCGGTTTTCATTGAAAAGGTCATTTTTGATAAAAGTTTTTACGATGCACCGGGGATAATCTCCCTTGACTGGAAAGAAGTTGGTAAAATTACAGTTCCAGCCCCTCCCTTTCCCCCGGTACCGCAAAAGATCTTCATTCGCTGGTTCGACTACAAGCAACAGGTTTTTTACGAAACGACGGTAAAAATTCCGATAGAAGCCGCAAAAGTAGTCACTGATTTGCCAAAACCCCGATTCGGTTCCAGAATCATAACGACGGGTGTGCTTCCCAATGGCGAAGCGGTAGTGTGGGTCAGCAACAGTCTGCGGGCAAGCATAGGAACCTGGATCGAACTCGCGCGAGCGCAGGGCAGACAGGTTGAGGGGGACGTTGAAAACTATAGGCCACAGATCGAAGAAATGCGTCAGTTGGGTGAAATCTAGCCCTGGCAAATCTTTCTACTTCGATTACCCCTTCCTCTCGCTCCGGATCAGCGACAGAAACTCGGTATAGCCTTCAACCTGCAGAACCTTTTCCAGCAGATGGGCCTGGCGAAATGTTCCGGCGATATCGGCCTGGATCTCCAACTGGGCGCCATTATCCTCCATCGGTGAAAGAATCATGCAGATCACTTGAGCGGGGATGCCGTCTGGAGCGTCGAAGTCGATGCCGAGCGGCGACAACCCGACGGTCACCAGGGGGACTTTCAGGCCTTCGACCCGGGCATGAGGCACGGCGACCCCCATGCCGATCCCCGTCGCCATGATCCGCTCCCTGTCCCAGACTGCCCCGCGCACCGCCT